>JACQUZ010000141.1 GCA_016210055.1 Deltaproteobacteria bacterium
ACCAGCAACCATGGGAGGCGGACCGCCAGCAACCATGGGAGGCGGACCGCCAGCAACCATGGGAGGCGGACCGCCAGCAACCATGGGAGGCGGACCGCCAGCAACCAGGGGAGGCGGACCGCGCTGCGGGAGTGGCCCAGCATGCGCTGCAGGCAAGGCTCGATGCTGCCATATCGGACGCCATCGACACGCTCATCCACGACGTCATCGACGACGCTCTCGCCACCGCGACGCTGGCCGTCCGGTCAGAAGCCCAGGTCGCGGAGGCCAAGGCGCACGATAGCCTTCCCACGTCGTCAACATCGCCCATGTCGTCGCTCGACGAGGCGTGGGAGCTCGACGCTCCTCCGCCGCTCCCCGATCCGGTTCCTGCATGGCGCGAGCCGACGCAGATCATTTCGGGCTCGGAGCCGCCCAGCACCGCCACGGCGCGCGAAGAGCTTCCCGAGCCGCGGGAGCCAGAGACCGCAGGAAGCATGTACGTGGCTGAGCTGCGGCGCACCATGTCGGCAATTGAGCAGCGCTTGTTCGGTCGGCGAGCCGGAGAGGCGGCCGTGGATTCATTGCGTGCCCAGGAACCCCAGGAACTAGAGATGCCTTCGGATATCGATCTGGATTCCCTTGGGGTCGACACGCATCCAGGACTCGGGGCGTCTCCGGTGAGGATTCCGCGGGGCCGAACACCCCCGCCCCTCATCGAGGACGACGTCGTGGTGGAGGACGTGGAGCATGAGCTGCAGCGAAGGGGCGCTGGACGAGCTTTCGGCCCCACGCACGGGGACCTCGCAGACGAGGACGCGGCCATGCTTCTTTCGCGCCTCTTCCGTGAGTCGTGGAGCGGCAGGATCACGTTTCGGCACGAAGGGACGGAGAAGGCCGTTTTCCTCGAGTCGGGCCGTCCCGTATTCGCCACGTCCAACCATCCCGTGGACAGGATGGGTGACCTGCTCTTCCGCGAGGGGAAAATCACTCGCGAGCAGTACGCCAAGAGCACCGAGATCGTGGTTGGGACCGGTCGCCGGATGGGCGAGATCCTCGTGGAGATGGGCTTCCTCAAGCGGCGCGAGCTTCTCCCCGCCGTTCGTCGCCACGTCGAGGACATCATCTACTCGGTGTTCGGCTGGGAGGCTGGACAGTTCCAGCTGATTGCCGGTGACATGGCACAGGACGAAAAAATCCGGTTGACCAAGCACCCCACGGCCCTCGTCATGGAAGGGGTCCGCCGCAAGATCAGCGGCGAGCGTATTCTGAACCGGCTCGGTGGGCAAAGCGCAGTGCTCCTGCCGCTCAAGTCCCGAGTCGAAATGCTTTCGGCGCTGGCGGATGCTGAGCTCACGGCCGAGGAGCAGCACGCGTTGGAGCTGTTTGATGGGACGAGGTCCATCGAGGGGATCGTATCGGTGGCCATTCTCCCAGAGGACTCGGTGTTTCAGCTTGCACACGGCCTCTTGGCGCTCGGTCTAGCCCGCAGGGTCGATCGTGCGCGGGATGCCGAGTCGCTCACGCCTTCACCGACGCCGTCCGGGTCTGGCACGGCCGACGCGCGGATTGATCGCGAGCGCGTGCTTGCCAAGCATGCACTCGTCGAAGAGGCAGACTACTGCACCGTGCTTGGCGTGAGGCGGGACGCGTCGGCTTTTGAGATCCGCCGCGCGTACGAGGCGGCCCGTCGTGACTACTCGCTCCCGACATTCCCCGTCGAGGTCCAGAGGGAGCTGGCCGAGCCGCTGCGGGAAATCGCGGTCGTCCTTGACGAGGCCTATCGGGTCCTCCACGACGACGACATTCGGGCCCAATACCTGCATCACTTGAAGGATTAGGAACTTGTCTAGACTTCGAACAGTATTCATGGGCTCCCCCGAATTCGCGGTGCCCACGCTCCGTGCCGTCATGGCCACGACCGACCTGTGCGCCGTGGTGACCCAGCCGGACAAGCCGGCGGGTCGTGGGCAAAAGCTCCTGCCACCCGCGGTCAAGGCGGTGGCTGGCGAAGCGGGAATTCCGGTGCTTCAGCCGCGCTCCGCGCGCGCACCCGAGTTTTTGGATTCCCTGAAGGCACTTCAGCCGGACGTCGCGGTCGTCGTGGCGTATGGGAAGATCCTTCCCCAGGCGGTCCTCGACGTGCCCATGCATGGGTGCCTGAATGTCCACGCATCGCTCCTCCCCCGCTATCGCGGGGCGGCGCCCATTCAATGGGCAATTATCCGGGGAGAAAAAGAAACTGGCGTGACCATCATGCGGTTGGACGCTGGAATGGACACCGGGCCGATGCTCATCTCCAGGGTCGTTCCCATTGCCGACGAGGATACGGCCGGCACCTTGTCAGAGCGACTTGCCAAGGCAGGTGCAGAGCTCATGGTCGTCGCGCTCGAGCGCCTCCAGGTCGGCGGTCTCGTGGAGACGCCGCAGGATCACGCGGGAGCGACGTTGGCCCCACTCCTTTCCAAGGAGCATGGACGGATCGACTGGACCAAGCCAGCCGTGGAGCTTTGGAACCTCGTCCGCGGCGTGGATCCCTGGCCGGGAGCCTACACGCTCCTCGGCGATGAGCTGCTCAAGGCATGGGGAGCGAAGGTCGTCAAGGGCTCAGGTGAACCGGGGACGGTCATTGACGTGGACCGTGACGGGCTAGTCGTGGCCTGCGGCGAAGGCGCCCTGGCGCTCGCAGAGCTTCAGCTCCCAGGTCGGAAACGAATGCCCGCCCGGGCGCTCGTTGCGGGGAGGCCGATCCCGCCGGGGACGCGGCTAGGTTAGTCCGCTAGTCCGCTCGCACAAGGAGACTCTGGAACTCGGGCCGTGTACCATGCCGAGCGTGCAGGGCTTTGCGCCGTCGCCCCGGGAACTCGCACGCTCGGTCCTCCGCCGCGTGGAGCAGGGGGAGGCTTACTCGGGACTGGCTCTGGCGAGCGCCCTCGACAAGTCGAAGCTGCCACCTGCAGACCGCGCGCTGGCCACCGAGATCGTGTACGGCGTCCTTCGCCATCGTCTTCGGCTCGACAGGGCCCTCTCTGCCCATGCGCCGCGTGGTCTGGGCAAGTTGTCGACGCCCGTGATGGTCGCCCTGCGCGTAGCTGCTTATCAGATATTGTTCCTGCGCACCCCTGCCCACGCGGCGGTAGACGATGCCGTGCGCGCGGTAAAGGCGCTCGCGGGTGGCCATGTCGGCAACTTCGCGAACGCATTGCTGCGCAGGTTGGCGACAGAGGGTGAGCCCCCACAGCCGTCCACTTCCGACCTGTTCGCCTACTTGGAAGCAGTCCACTCGATGCCACGATGGCTGACCGAGCGCCTGATCCGCGCCGTGGGGGCGTCCGAGGCCATCGCGGCGGCTGAGGCGATGAACCGCCCCCCACCTATGGCCCTCCGTGTTTCGCTCGACCGAGCGAGCCGCGAAGAACTCATGCGTCGCATCCGCGACGAGCGGCCCGAAGCCGAAGTAGAGCCATCTCGATTTCTGCCAGAGGGGCTCCTCTTGCGAGGAGCAGGTGCGCCCGAGATGCTGGCGGCGTGGAAGGAGCAGCTCTTCACGGTGCAAGACGTAGCCGCGCAGCTCGTGTCGCGCCTGGTCGGAATTCAGCCTGGGGAAAGGGTGCTTGATGCTTGCGCAGGAGTCGGAGGAAAGACCACGCACCTCGCGCAGCTCGCTCTCGCGGCTGGCGGGCAGGCCGAAGTCGACGCGGCGGACGTTTCCGTCCGAAAGCTCGATCTCGCCATGGACACGGTTCGGCGGCTGGGGCTAGAGGGGATTCGCATTGTACCGTGCGACCTGACCTGTGCACCGGCTGGGGCGCTGGCTGATCAATACGACCGCGTGCTCTTGGATGCTCCCTGCTCCGGCCTGGGCGTATTGCGGCGGCATCCCGAGGGGAAATGGCGGCGCCGGCCGAGGGAAATCATGGCGCTCGCAGATCTGCAGCGAAGACTGCTCGAAGCCCTGGCACCGCGGGTCAAGCCCGGGGGCGTGCTCGTTTACAGCGTGTGCACGCTTGCGGAGGAGGAGGGCAGCCAACAGATCGACCGGTTCCTGGCAGCGCATCCAGAATTCTCGCGCACGCCCCCGCCCGCACAACCGGGCGTCGACTTCACCCCATTCCTTTCTGCCGAAGGTGACTTCCGTTCCTGGCCGCACCTCCACGACACAGACGCCTTCTTTGCTGCCCGCCTTTCCCGGGGACGGGATCCCCGTACCGAGCCTGCGCCGTGATATAGACAGCACCATGCGACAGGCGCTTATAGCCCCCTCCATTCTGAGCGCTGATTTTGGCCGGTTGGCGGACGAGGTGCGGGCGATTTCCGACGCCGGTGCAGACTATGTCCACGTCGATGTCATGGACGGACATTTTGTCCCAAACTTGACGATTGGTCCGCCCGTCATCGAGTCCGTGCGCAAGGCGACTGCGCTGCCGCTCGACGTGCATCTCATGATCGAAAACCCAGACCGCTTTCTCGAGGACTACGCCAGAGCGGGCGCGGACGTCATTTGCGTGCACGCAGAGGCGTGCACGCACCTGCACCGGACCATTCAGGCCATCCAGGCGCTCGGAAAAAAGCCGGCCGTGGCGCTCAATCCCCACACCCCGCACGACGCGCTTCGCTACGTGCTCGACGATCTCGCCATGGTCCTCGTCATGAGCGTCAACCCCGGCTATGGCGGCCAGGCCTTCATTTCCGCCGTCCTTCCCAAGATCCGTGCGTTGCGCGCCGAGGCGAGCGCCCGAGGCCTTCCCCTAGACATAGAGGTAGACGGCGGCATCAAAGTTGAGAACGTGCACCTTGTCGCAGAGGCGGGCGCCAACGTGTTCGTCTCGGGCTCCGGGATCTTTGGCCAAGCGGACTACCAGCAAGCGATTCGCGACATGCGAAAGCGGGCGGACATTGCCGCTGGGACCCTTATCTAATCCTGTCGTGGATCCATCTCCACGACCCTGCCCGCCACCTGAGCCGCCACCAGCTGCCCGTACTTGCCGTTCCTCTTGAGAAGCTCCGCGTGTGTTCCCTGCTCCACCACGCGCCCGTCTTCCATCATGAGGATTAGGTCGGCGCTGACGATCGTGCTCAGCCGATGGGCGATGACGATGCGCGTGCACTTGAGCCGCGAGAGCTCCACCTGAACCTTGGCCTCGGTGACTGCGTCCAGCGCGCTGGTCGCCTCGTCGAGCAGCAGGATCGCCGGCCTCCGCACCAGCGCGCGGGCAAGGGCCACTCGTTGCCTCTGCCCACCCGAAAGCGAGGCGCCGCCGTCGAGAAGCAGGGTCTCGACACCCATTGGCATCTCGGTGACCTCGTCGTGGATTTGAGCGAGCCTGCACGCTTCCACCACTCGATCGAGCGGGATCGTGGGATCGCTGAGCGCGATGTTGGCGCGAATCGAGGTGCCAAACAGGTAAGGCCTTTGCACCACAATGCCGAGCTGCTCCCTCACCGAGCGGATCTCGAGATCGGCAAGGTCGATGCCGTCGTACATGATTCGCCCCGATGTCGGCTTGTACAGCCCGAGGAGAAGGCTCGCGAGGGTGGACTTGCCCGACCCAGATCGTCCCACGATGGCGACGAACTGCCCCGGTTCGATGCGGAGCGACACTTCCTGCACGACTAAGGGAGTGGTTGGGCCGTAGCGGAAGCTCACCTTGTCGAGCATGATGCGTCCCGAGAGCTTGGGGGCCACCTGCACCTTCGTCCGGTCCTGCTCGGGTTCGGTCTCGAACACGTCATCGATGCGCTCGATGTAGCTTCCCAGGAGCTGGAGCTGCAAGGCGGTGGAGACCAGGCTCGACAAGGGCCCTAGGAACCCGGTCGCCAGCGCGTTCAACGCGAGCATGGTCCCGAGCGTCATTTCACCGTCGAGCACCTTGAGCGCGCCGTAGACCAAGAGCAGGAGGGGAGAAGCCATGCGCAGCGTGCTCATCACCGAGTCCACGGTCGCACTCAGCCGCCCTCGGTCCAGGGACACGTTGAGGTTGTCGACGAACAGGTCCGTCCAGTGCTCGACGGCGCGGTGCTCACTGCCTGTCGCCTTGAGCGTCTCGATGCCGTTGAACATCTCGACCTCGTAGCTCTGCGACTTGGCTTGCACGTGCAGGCTCTCGGACATGAGCTCCTTCTGCCGCTTGCGCGAGAGCAGGAAGACCGACACGTCGAGGAACCCCAGGCCGAACACGATGAACCCCAGCGGCGGGCTCGCGACGAAGAGGAGAATCAAGTACACAAAGACCAGCGTGCCGTCGAGGAGTCCCGAGAGCGCCCCCGAAGTCAGGATCTCCCGGATCGTGGCGTTGCTGTTGAGGCGCATCATCAAGTCACCTGCCGCGCGCCGTTGAAAGAACGCGTACGGGAGGTCGACCAGGTGATCGAGGAAGCCGAGCGTCATCCGCGCGTCGAGATAAGTGCGAAGGTGCAGGAGCAGGTTGCTGCGGATGAGCGAAGCCAGGAAGTTGAAGAGCACCAGGGAGAAGAAGCCGATCGACAGAACGGTCAGAAGGTGGTAATCGCCGCGCGGCACCACTCGGTCGACGACCGAGCCCGTGAGCACCGGCAAGGCCAGCGCAAACACCTGCAAGAGCACCGACGTGACCAGAATCCGCTTCCAGTGGCTCCGGTAAGAGAGGATTTGGCGGACGTATCTCCACGCCTGTTTCTTCTTCTCCCCCTTGGAGGGGACGAAGTTGTCCCCAGGCTCAAAAAGGAGGGCTACGCCGGTGAAGGAGCGGCGGAATTGCTCCATCGGGATGCGGCGCCGACCGAACGCGGGGTCGATGATGTCCACGCCGCGCTTGGTAAGTCGCTCGAACACCACGAAGTGGTTGAATTCCCAGTGGAGGATTGAGCCCTCGTCGAGATACTCGAGGTCCTCAACTTCGATGCGCACCCCACGCCCGCGCATCCCGAACCAGCGGGCCGTATTCAAGATCGACAGGGCGTCTACCCCGTCACGCCCGCTCACCGAAACTTGGCGGATTTCGTCGAGCCGCACCTCCTTGCCGTGGAGGGCCATGACCATGGCGAGGCACGCGGCACCGCAGTCGGTCGCCGTCATCTGCTCCACGACGGGCATCCGCCTGGCGCTCCGGTGGAAGACGAGGCGCTTCAGGGCTGGGAAGCGATCAAAAAGGCTTTCCGGCTTCTCTGGGGCGCCATGTTCCCCAGTGGGTTCTTCCGGGCTTGTCTGGCTTGGTTGCGGGTTATCCATCGCCCCAAAGCGCCTTCAGCGCTGGAATGAGCGTCACGAGCACGCTTTCGCCCTTGATTCGCGCCTCGGCGGTCGCGTGCATGCCGTCGAAGTAGTTGACTGTCTGGCCGTTGATTTTGAAGGTCTTGGTGGGAAGCTTGGCCTTGACCAAAACGACAGGCCCTGGAACCGGGACCGTGTCCCCGACCTCTTGCCCAAGGAACCTGCGTACCTCGGCTGGCCCCACGACCTCCTCGCCGATGGAATCAATGGTGAGCTCGCGGTAGCTGTAGCGGTATCCAAGAAGCTCCAGGCGGAGCCCCATCCCCGGCTTCAAGAGCGGCCGATAGTGCCCGGGAAGCATGGCGACGACTGAGTACTTCGCGTCGTCGCTCACAAGGGATAGGATCGGCTCTCCCGGAGCCAGGTGCTGCCCTGGGCGAATGCGCACGTCGCTGACGATCCCTGCGTGAGGGGCGCGCACGGAGCGCTCCTCAAGCCGAGCTTCTGCGAGCTCCCGCTCGGCGCGGAGCGCCGTGAGCGCAGCGCGCGCGCCTTGATCAGAGGGGTCTCTCAGCACCTTGGCGAGTTGGAGCTCGAATTGACGCTTCGTGTACTCGAGCTGGGACGCTTCTTGCTCCTCGTAGAACCGCACCAGAAGCTCCCCGACCTTGACCCGCTGACCAGGGTGAGCTTCCACCGCCGCCACGACGCCCGACGAGGTAGCCGTGACCTCGGTGCGACCGTTCACGCGGACGATGGCTGGACCACTCGCATACTCGTTTACCGTTCCAATCGACGTGTACAACACGCCCGTCAAGAAGACCGCCACCAGGAGCCAATATCCCCACCTGAGCCAGCGAGGAGAAATGCGCAGGAGATCTCCTTCTTGCTTGGGCTCGGAGTAGTTCTTGAGCGCCTCCTCGCGGAAAAGTTCGGTTGCTTCCGACAATTGGTTCTCCTGCTCCTCTTGCCCCTAAGGCCCCGGAATTACCCTCGCTACCAGGCCCGAAGGGATTTTCGCCCTTTCTTCGGCGTGAACCTCAAGAGTCGCCTCGGCAAAGATCATCCGAGAAGATGCATCGACCTCTGGCGCGACGCTTGCCACCTTCCCGGGCACCGCGATGTGAAGCGACTCGATGGAAACATTGATTGGCCTTCCCACGGAGATGCTCGCCGCCTGGTCCTCGGGAATCGCAAAGCGGACCCAGAGCTCGTCGTCGCTGATGAGCCTCGCGAGAGGAGTTCCCGGGGAAATCGTGGCCCCGGGGTCGGCGTATCGTGCGGCCACGACGCCGTCAAAGGGGGCGCGAACCTCCGAGTGTGCAAAGACCTCCCGAAGCTGCGCAACCCGGGCCTGGCGTTCGGCGACCTGGGCATGGGCAGAATCGAGCTGGACGGCCGCGAGCTTCTGCTGGTATTGAGCCGTGGCGAGCTCTTCACGAGCGACGTGCTGAGCCATGGCATCGAGGCGTGCCAGGCGTTCCTTGGCTTGGGCCAGTTCGAGGCTGGCTCGCACCTGATCTGCCTGGGCGCCCTTTAGGGTAGCTTCGGCGATCGAGAGGTCTTGGCGAGCAGCCTTGACATCAATTGTCGCAATGCTGGCCCCCTTTTTGACGCGGTCACCGAGGCGAACCCGGACGGACTCAAGCCTCCCGTCAAGCTTGGACACCACGTCCACGGCGTGGCGTGCCAAGACCACCCCCAGGAAACCTGGGTTGGAGCCTGTTGGCCCCCGAGAAGAAGTGGCTTCACCTCCGCTCGCGCGGCCGCGGTCGGTTTCGTCCGCTCTGCCGACTCCAGGGGCCGACTGGAAACGGCCCAACACGAGAAACCCTAGACCCAGCCCCACGAGCGCTACAAAAAAAGCAATCGTGATTCTGGCCATCGGGACCGCGGGCGACTAGAAGTCGCCAAAGAGGTCAGTAATTCGCACGTCCAGGGCTGTCGCGACCTTGAACAACGACGACACGGACGCCGAGGACTCGGCGCGTTCGATTTGCGAGAGCAAGGAGACCGAGAGCTGGGTACGTCGGGACATCTGCTTGAGGGTGAGCCCCCGAGCCTTCCTGAGCTCGCGGATGTTTCGGCCGATGGTCAGGTGAAGCTCATCTTCTCGCCGGAGCACAAGGCCTTTTTTCTTGGCGATCCGGGTGAGCACCTCGCGGAACTCATCGATGGAGAAGGGCTTGCGAATATAAGCCGAAACGTCGTGCTCAATCGACGCCGTGGCAGTTTCCAGGCTTGGATAACCGGTGAGAATAATGATGGCGATGTCGTCATCCGTGCGCCGAATCTGCCCGAGTAGGTCGATGCCGGAAAGCTTCGACATCATCAGGTCGAGGATGCAGACATGATACTCGGACGTCCGCATGGCATCCAAGGCCTGGGTCGGGTCGTTGACGCAGGTGACTGCATAGCCGTCCGTCGTCAGGAAGTCCTGAAGGTACTCACACACATCCTTGTCGTCATCCACGACTAGGATGCTTAGACTCGGCACCGTTGTGCCCTCTGGCGAAAATTCGGCGGGTTCCAACTGCTGCTCTTCTTTTCTCGGGCCTGGTCGGGGCGAGAGGATTTGAACCTCCGACTTTACGGTCCCGAACCGTACGCGCTACCAGGCTGCGCTACGCCCCGAAACTGTTGGTTGAATTATCCGACGCCCGCCCGTCTGTCAATAGCCAAATGTTACTTGGATTGGGCACTTGCCTCTAAAAGCGCATGGCAGGGACCTTGAGCATCACCCCTGCCTCGACGAACAAGCCTGTTGTGGGAAGGGCGCCGACCCGCACATACGGAATAACCCCGGCCATGATCCAGACGGTCCCCTGTGCCCCCCACCGCGGTGGCCGGACTGGGTCAGCTTCGACCGTTCCGCCCAGGCCAAGGCCCACCGCAAATGGGAGAGCCTGGGCGATGGCGAGCTCTGCTTCGAGCCAGAGACGGCCACCATCTCTCTGCGTGTAGCCAACCCCTCCCGCGGCGAGCCCCATCGCTGCGGGAACAGATCGCTCGGTCACCCGCACCAGAGAGAGCTCGACACCAACTGAGCTGGTCCATGCACCATCGGCATGTAGTCCAGCGAGAACTGGACCAGCCGAAATGTACAGGCCGTCGAGGTTGGAGGTACTCCGGAGCGACTCGCCGCCCTGGGCGAGACGTGGGGCGACCAAGACGATCCCCAAGAGAAGCGGCCTGAGGGCCCGGGGAAGCGTTTCCACGAGATGGGAGCGTAGTCTCCACCAGGACCCTGTGCAACAGGCAAATCCCAAGTGATTCCAATTGCTCTGCGTGGCGTGCAGGTTGCAACTCAAGGCTCGACACATGGCGCAAAGCGCGTCCCCACTCGTTGGAACACGTGCCTTGGAGCGCAGGGCCGAATACCGAGCCGTGCGGCAACTTCCGCTTTTTGACGGGGTTTCAAACGAAACCATCACGTTGGCGATCGAGCGTGGCGAGCTTTCGCACTTTACCTTTGTCCGGGACGACCTCGTTTCGGATACCGACTCGGTGCGAAAAGGGGGTGGGCGAAGCCTATTCGTCTTGCACGGACAAGTGGGCATCGCCCTGTTTTCGTCCCGCGTTCTCGCGGAGGAGTGGGCGTGGAGCTTGTCCACGCCGTCGCAGGAGAAGATCAAGAAAGTCCGGACGCGTGGGCCGCTTCTCCGGCGTGCCGAGAAGAACCTGGCGATCTTTGGTGAGGGGGACCTGCTTCACACGCAGGCGCTTTCGGGACCGGGCATCGAAGATTGCGCCGTCTTCGCCGTCACGTCTTCGGAAATGCTCAGTCTTTCACCCGCCCTTCTCTCGACGCTCGCTACCCGCTACGATTTCTTTGCGCACCGCCTGCGCCGAGCATCCCAGCTGGTCTCAGAGCGACTGCAGGGCATCCGGGGCTTGAAACAGGAGATCTTCGATTTTTACGTCAGGCATGGGTTGTCGGTCGCCACCACCCTGCGCGTGCGCAACGTGGACCGCTGCATCGAGTGCAAGTCCTGCGAGATGGCCTGTGCCAAGCGCCATGGGCACGCACGGCTCGCCATTCATGGCGTGCGCTTGGGCATGCTCGATTTCGTCTACTCGTGCCGCACGTGCACGGATCCCCGCTGCATCGAACCGTGCAATTTCGACAGCATCCGGTTGGATCCCGCGGTCGGTGAGGTGGTCATCCACGCGGAGACCTGCACGGGCTGCGGTGCATGCGCGGTGGCCTGCCCTTTCGGGGCCATCGAGCTCATTCCGCGAAGTGAAGACAACGCCGGCGACCCGCCTCTGCCACCCCGCAAGATCGCGTCCAAGTGCGACCACTGCGCTTCGCAGAAGGACCGGGCCTGTATTTCCCAGTGCCCCACGGGGGCACTCGTCGAAATCTCGCCGCGGGATCTCTTCCATGACCAGTCCGAGCTCGCGAAGTCCGCCGCCGCCACGGGGTACGACCAGACGGTTTGGCTCGACAACCAAGAGATGCTCCCCGAGGAGCATTTCGAGAAAGGGCTGGGCCTGCTTGGCACCCAAGTCAGGAGGCGCCGCCAAAGGGTCGGATGGTCGTGGATCTTGGGTGGCTTGGGGTTCGGGCTTGCGCTCGTCGAGATCATGCTCAGGCGATCTTCTCCCGAGGCCTCACTACAGCACGCACTCCTCCGGCTAGACGGTGTCGATCCCTTGCTCGCCCGTCACATGGTCAGCTTCCATGCTGGCTGCGACCTGGCGGTAAACCTTGGCTATGTCGGCACGGCACTCATGACGTTGTCCATGGTCTACCCGTTGTGCAGGCGGGTGACTGCGCTCCGATTCATTTCGACGAGCGCTACCTGGTTCGACCTGCACGTGATGGGAGGGGTGGTTGGACCGCTCTTCATCCTGCTCCATAGCGCGCTCAAGCTGGACAACTGGGTCTCGGTCGCCTTTTGGGTGCTCGTCCTGGTGGTCCTCTCCGGCCTCATCGGACGATACCTATACACCCAGATTCCTGAGCTCCTGCATGGCCGAGAGCTCGAGGAGCTCGCTGCAGAGCGCGCCCTGGCCCGGATGCGTCTCACGTACCGGGACGCGATCGACACCCTCGAGGGAGAAATCGCTGCCCACAGGAAACAGGCGCTGGCCGTGGCCAGGCGGGCAGGTCTTACGGCCACGCTCGGCTGGCTGCTCATCGACGACCTGGCCCGCCCGTCCCGAGCCGTGCTTCGCTGGCGCAGGCTGAGGCGCCTCGTACCAACGCGGATGCGAGCCGAGGCTACCCATGCGGCGAGCCGCCTGATCCTAGCCAATCGAAGGCGGCTCCTCGTGCCACGGCTCATGGAGGTGCTCGCTCACTGGCGAAAGCTTCACGCGCCGTTCGCCGTAGTTCTCTTCATCTTGGTCGCCATTCACGTCCTCGTGGCGTCGATGTACTCGATGTAGCAGCGGATGGGGGCGGGAGACGGATCATCGAGGCGAGCGTGGCAGTGGCGAGGCTGGATTCTGGTCTTCGCTTTCCTGGCCATGGCGCCGCCCGCCTGGGCCGAGGACTTCTTCAAGTCGTCTCCAGGGCGGCTTTCTGCCAGCCATTCGTCTCTCGACGGGCGGGACAAGTGCGATGAGTGCCACGGCGGCAGCAAGAAGGTCGTGAGCGGGAAGTGCGTGGGCTGCCACGATCATTCCGATCAAAAGGCCAAGATCGAATCAGGAAAGGGCTTCCATGCGTCACCAAAGGTGGCGGGCAGAAACTGCGGGACCTGCCATCGCGAGCACAAGGGGCTGTCTGCGGACATCATGGGGTGGGCTGCCATCGGAGGGCGGGCGCACTTCGATCACTCGCTGACCGCGTTCCCTCTCGGCGGAAAGCACAAGATCACGGAGTGCGATTCATGCCACGCGCGCAAGAACCAAGCGGGAAACCGGTTGTACTTGGGAGAACCGAGGGAGTGCGACGCTTGTCATCGGGAAGACCAGCCGCACGAGCTCAAGACGGAATCGCGGCTCGCCTGCAGTCGGTGCCACTCGGAGGTCGCCTGGAAGCCCACCAAGGCGACGCTCGATTTCGATCACCGTGACAAGGCGAAGGTAGGGCTTGTCCTCGAGGGGAACCACGTCGACGTGGCGTGCGTGAAGTGTCATCCCGAGGCGCGGTTCGATCTGCCCGGCGATTCGTTTCCCTGCTCGGCGTGCCATGAAAACCCGCACAAGGGGCACTTGTTTGGCAAGTCGCCATGCGACTCATGCCATTCACCAAAGCACCGTTCCTTGTCCATGGTCGAGTTCGATCACGCCCGGAAGACCCGCTTCCCCCTCGAAGGGAAGCACGCCCGGGCTCGTTGCGCGTCTTGTCATGTGCCCGAGAAATCGACCGTGCCACAGCACGATTGCGAGGCGTGCCACGCCAAGGACTCAAGGCACGGGGAGCGTTTTTCGGCCTTCGGCTCGCCGCCCGCGTGCGGAACGTGCCACCCCGGAACGAGCTTTGAGCCAAGCGTCTTCAACCATGACACGCGTGCTCGTTTCCGCCTGACCGGAAAGCACGCCCGCGTGCCATGTCGGAGTTGCCATCGAGGAGCCGAGCCCCATGCTTGGGAGCGTTTTGACCTAGAGAAAGATGGATGCACGGGATGCCACAAGCATGCTGATGTCCACGGCAGGAAGTTCAAGGCATCGGAGTGCTTGGGTTGCCACCAAATGGGCGGGGTCATCGAGACGTCGGCTCGCGCCAAGGCCCGGTTCCATGGCAAGGGAGCGCGCTTCCCGCTGGGTCTTGGACATGCCAGGGTTTTGTGCCGTTCATGCCACGGCGAGGACAAGTGGAAGGGGGTCTCCGCCGAATGTGGTTCTGCCTGCCACGAGGACAGCCTGCACCGGGGATCGCTCGGCGCCCAATGCACGCGCTGCCACTCGGGCGGCACTTGGGCCGCCACGCGCTTTGACCACGAAGAGGACTCGACCTATCCGCTCCGTGGGCGTCACGAGGGGGTGCGGTGCGACGCCTGCCATCCTCAGCGGGCATTCAAGCCCACGCCCACGACTTGTTCCGCGAAAGGGTGTCATCTCGACGACGATGCACACAGCGCGAAGCTCGGTAGCTCCTGCGACCGCTGCCACCGGGTGACCGGCGAGAACGTGTTCACGCACAACACCCAGTCCCCGTTCCTGATCGAGAACGCCCATCTCAAGGTCGAGTGCAAGGAATGCCACAAGAGTCTCGAGTTCAAGCCAGTGGCGAGGGACTGCTCGGGATGCCATCCAGAGCCCGCGGTCCACAAGGGGAAATACGGAACGCGCTGCGTTTCTTGCCATGACACGGTGTCCTGGAAGCGAATCAGGCCCGTGCATGACGTCGGGACCTTTTCCTTGGCGGGCGCGCACAAGGAGCCTTCCTGCGAGCGATGCCACAAGGACTGGCGGCCGCTTGCGGGAACCGGCGCGTTGTGCGTCGGCTGCCACCGCGCCGATGATCTCCACGCCGGTTCATTGGGGCCCGGATGCGGTGAGTGCCACTCCCAGTGGGCCTTTGCGCCTGCACGGTTTGACCATGTCGGCGTGGGCTGCGACCTGCGCGGGCAGCACCGGGTGCTCCCCTGCTTTTCGTGCCACAAGGCGGGCAACTTTGGGGGGCTCCTGGGCGACTGCTTTTCATGCCACCGCGACGACGCCCTTTCCGCTGGCAACAAGCGGCTCGATCACCGCGCCCTCATTCGATGCGGTGACTGCCATGGCGTCAACACCTGGTATCCAGCCAGCTCGTCGCCCGCTTCGAGCTCGGTGTGTCGATGAGGGTGAGACGGGCCATGCTCGCAGTGCTCCTCACGGTGATCGAGCCGGCGCTCGCTTATGCCCAGTTCGTGCGGAAGGAGGAGACCCAGGAGAAAGGGACTCGAGAGCAGGAGAAGGAGACAGAGCTCCGCGGCCGCCTGAGCACCACCGCGGTGTACTACGGCGAGTGGGCCGGAAGTCGGGATGGCGAGTCGGGAGAGGCAGCCGCGACAGAGGGGCCTGCGTCGCCGGAACAACTGCTCTTCACCGACCTGCGCGCGCGTATCGAGGCGCTGAGCGTGAATGGTGGACCGCTTAGGGGGACTGTGGATTTCCGCTTGCGTCCTGCCCTTCGGGGCGTAGCCTCGCGAGGATACCTGGGCGGGCGTGAGGAGGACCTCCGCGAGGCGCACGTGGGTCTTTCGGGAGCCCGCTCGAGCCTCACCGTGGGACGATTGATCGTGCCCGAGGTGGACTCCCTCTCGGTGGATGGCCTGCGGGCATCATTTCAGAGGGGAGGGTCGTGGGAAGGGGGCGTGCTCGTCGGTGCCTATCCAAGCCCGCTGTCGCGATCCGTGCGCACTGACTACCCCAAGGGCAGGGGGCTTCTGGATCTCCCACTTGCCGGGGGGGCATGGGTGGCGTACCGCTCGGGAAGGACTCACGGGACGGTCGGTGGAGCGGCCCTTCTCCCGCGAGACGAAAGGGCGTTGGGGCCCGACGACGGAGAGCCGGCACGGGGCATGATCACCTCCTCTGGGCATGTTCGAATCTCGCGGGGGGTGGATGCTTTTCACTACCTCGTCGGCGACGTCGCTGGTGACGCGGCGGGTGAGCTCGTGCACCTCCAGCTCGGTCTTCAGCTCCGTCCGTTGGAGCAGCTCCTCCTAGAGGGTGGCATAAGCCGCGTGAGCACCCGGCAGCTCCGGATTTACGTCGCGGATCTCCTCGAGACCGCCGATCCCTCGGTGCCACCCGGTGCACCACCCCAGGCCAACCTTGCTCTGGTTCGCGTAGGTACCGAGGAGGCACGGGCTGGAGCAAGCTACCTGTTCCTTCGGTCCAAGGTCGATGTAGGCGCGCACGTGCGCGTTCGCCGGCGCGAGGCTCTCGGTAGCGATGTGCTGCCTACGACGACCCCCGCGCTCGGACCCGATCAGCTCTTGGATATGAGCCTCGGGATTCGCCGACGGCACTGGCTCCGAGGATGGTCGCTGGGGGGGAACGTGGTGGACATCCGGGGGGGCCGTAGCCGCCACTCGCAGCTTGCGCTGAAAGGATTTCGCGAGTTTTTGGATGAGCGCTTGGAGCTCGAGCTCACGGTAAGCTACGTCGACTTCGCTGACCGCTGTGGTGACGATGGGCCGACCTGCACGGGGACCTTGTCAGGACGAGTGCTTCGCGGCGGCGCCACGGTGGCGTTTCGAGCAGGTGGGCATTGGTCATGCCTCGGTGACCTGCAATTGGGTATCCAGAGCTCGAGCGGTGCGCCTGGAAAAGAACCCTGGATCATGGCGAGCGGGCTCCTCCTCAGGGTTCAGTATTCTTATTAGATACTGACACTAATGGCGATAATCCGCTCCAACGAGCAGCGCAGTCGAAAGCTCTGGCGCAACCGGGAACGGGGACTCGGTCCGCCCGTGGGGAACGTGGGCTTGGAGCTTCACGAAGAGGCGGAGAGGCCATCTCGGTTCTAGATCGCGTTCCGCGGCGAGCTCGAGGCGTGTCATGAACGGTAGCTTCGTCTCGAAGAGCACTGGCGGAATTCCTGCCCGGACGTTGTAGTGCCGAGCCGACTGGACGCTGGCTCCCATGGAAACGAAAAGTCGGTAGATTGGGAATTCCGCTCGGAGGCTCGCGTGCGCCATGAACGACGAGTTGTGCTCCGGGATTCCCATGGTGGCTGCCTCACTTCGCCCTTCGCTAAGCCAGCGAAGCGCAGCGAAGTTGACCAGGAGTGACCGGTGATCGCCGAGTTGCCACTCGGACTCCAGCTCACCACCAAGGAGAAGGCGCGACTCGCTATCGGTAGCAAACGTCTTCCGGACAAGGGGCTCAAAGTCCTCAACCACCAGGTGGCCAAGATGAGCCAAGTAGATCGTCGGGCGAATGGTGATCGATCGCGCCAGCGCTGTGAGGACCCCAAGCTCGACGGAGTTAATCCGCGGCGATTCGAGTCCAGGCGTACCCTCCAATAGAATGTGCCCCGACCGAGGGTCGCGGAAGCGGCTCCCGACCTCCACGTAGCTGGGCTCGCGGTACGCGCTGCCCACGGAAAGCCGGAACGCTGAAGCTTCGGTGACAAAGATCGCGGATCCACGGTATGAGAACTGCGGCTCCTCCGTCATGGCAGAGACGTCGCCACGCACGGCCGCCGTGAAGACCCACGAGCCGCGAGACAGCTCGCTGCTCAGGTAGAAGCCGTAGTTCGGCCGTGTTCGCCCACTTTCGGCGGGGTGCAGGAACGGCGCAGTGACGTTGGCCACGCCCGCGTTTCCTCCGACTGTGCCGGTGAGCCCGCTGGCGAGCTCCAGGTGCAGGTCCACACCAATTTCGCCGTCGATGCTCCTGGCACCGTCGTACGTAAATCCAGTCGCCTCGGAGCTCGTAGACATGGAGAGACGGCCGGCGCGAGCCCACGACTCAAAGCGATCGAGCACCGAGGGGAGATCGCTCACGGAAAGCTTGGCGAGGCAGTAGACTTGTGACGTGGACAACGGCGTGCTGCTGAGGACTAGGTGATCGAGGCCACTGCGCTCGCCAAGCGAGGCCCCTGCTTGTAGCTCGAGGCTCTTGCTCGTGCTAGGGCTCCAGGTCACGCCAAGGAGCGCCCCCGCGCGGGTGAGCGGGATCTCCATGTCGGAATCCAATTGACTCGATCGCGAAAAAGCCTGGTCGCGCGTCGCGTTGACGATCGTGCGCCATGAGACCGAGCCCGAGCGCCCGTTCGCGTGCAAGGCGAGCTCACCTGCAGGGCCGAGAGCGGTATCCCCGCCGGCAATGGCTCGAGCCGTGATGCCCGTCTCGCCGGGCCTTCCGCGGCGCGTGAGAATATGAATGACTCCCGTGTAGGCGTTCGCGCCGTAAATAGTGCTCACGGGTCCGCGGACGATTTCAATGCGCTCCACGTCAGAGAGCACGATTGGAAGCCCCGCCCAATCGACGCTGGCGTCGATGCGGCTGTTCATTGGAACACCGTCAACGAGGACCACTACATTGTTCCCCTGGAGGCCGCCAGTCCCCCTGAGCGAGACCGTGTAATTACCTGCTGCACTGCGGAATACCTGCACTCCGGGGACCACCCTCAAGACATCTGCTATTGAGGTAGCGCCCGACATGCGGAAGTCATCCTCGTCGAGGACCGTCACCGTTGCGGGTGCCCTAAGGAGACTCTCTTCTTTCTTCGAGACGGCGTTCACCGTCCCTAGGAGCTCCTCCAAGCTTATGGATTCAATGTCGGTCGTGGGCTGGTCGATTGACTGCGCCGTGCCGGCGGGCTCGCCCGACACCGTGCCCGTGCACAGCAGAGCAAGGCCTTGCGTGACGAGCGCACTTCTCATCCATCCGGGGAAACTCATGGCGAGAGACCCTTAATGGTCGTCTTGCTGGCAAATACGTGGAAGCAGCCAGCGAGTGAATCTGTTTCCGCGCCGAACGCACCATTGAAGGAGCCCGCAAGTTCTTTAGCGGATTGTGTCGTAATGAGGACAGTGCCGTTGTCCATCCTGCCCTGGAAATCCTTGCTTTGCCCACCGGCAGCGAGTCGTATCGAGATCTTTACCCGGGTGTCGGTCAACTTGTCCTCGTAACGGCTGGCCTGCGGATCGAAGGCCAGGGAGCGCTGCTCTGTCGATGCAGTCGCATCCACGAGTCCTCCCAAGGTGTCGAGCCTGAAGCGGAATTGGAAGTAGGGCGCGTCGCCGAGGGACTCCACGTCGTCCAGAAAAAGCTCACCGTCGTTGCCGCGTATCAGGGCGAACTCGGTTGACGAGAAATCCGTGTCGAGAACGACCGCCTGCTTCTCCAGTGTCCCCTTGAAGCTCAAGACGCCGCTGCAGCCCGTGCCGCCGTCGCTGGATTCGCGACACCTAGCGGCACGGGCTTGGTACTCGGAAACGCCTTCGTCACCGCACAGGAACCGTTCGTCCGCGTAGGCCGGACGGGTTTCAAAACCCTCCACGCAGCCGCCAAGCATGGGCATCATGGGCGCGAGGAAGAGCAAAATGGCGTGGGAATGACGGGAAAGAGCGGGCATTGGTTAGTCGTCGTTTTCTCCGCACTTCGCCGTGAAGGAGACCTCGAGGTTCTCCGTCGGCGACCAGCGCGCGTTCAAGACGCCGCCAACTGTGCCCGTGTTGCCCGGAATAATGAGACCCGTCTCGTCCACCTTTCCGGTGAATTCATTGAGCGTGAACTGCCCTGCCGAGGCGGACTGCTCGTACTCTGCCTCGTTCGGGTACACCCATTCCCATTCGAACCACATCGAATCGGCCGCGGGATCGGTGCCATCGATGCGCGGGACGATCTTTACAATCGAGCCTACCTTATCTTTTTGGAAATCATGACGCTTGAACTCGATCTCGAGTGAACGTGTCTCACTGCCGACGGTGACCTGGGGAAGGACCAGCTTGATCTCCACCATCTTGCCGTGGGCGTAGTCGGGCTTTGTGTCGACCAGCGGCACGTCCCACTCACGCTCGCAAGAGAACTTGGTGAGGTCCGAGGCATCAGCACCTTGGAGGCGGAGATCGATGTTCTCCATCTCGTAGGTGCCATCGAGCTCGAGCTTGCTCTTCAGGCTGCCTTTTACCGTGAGGTGGGGGGTAGTACCGCCCCACGCAAGCCCATCGGTCTCATCCTCCGCTCCGCAGCCAGCCATCAAGAAAAGAACAACGGGGAGTGAAATCAATAGAGTGCCTGCCCGCATTCGCACCATTGCCCGCCTCCTAGGAGAGAAGTTGCAAGCACAACGTGCTCGCGCTCGCGAGAGTACCACGGGGAACACTCGAACTACTAGCGTGAATTACAGCCCCAATGGGCAATAGCACCGGTTCTATTGGAAAGGAACCGTGCGGGAGTCATCCAATTCCCCCCGACTGCCCAAAGGCCTCCCTCGGGATCAGCCCAGGCGCCGTGGAAATCATGTCCGGTCGGCGATTGCATTTGTTCATCGTGCCAGGCGTCCGTGGCCTTGTCCTTGCGGAGCTTTACGCCTCCCATTCCGACTACGAGCAGCGCGCGAGGCCCGCACGACACCCCCACCACTGGATTGAACACGGGGCCCACGTCGAGCGGGCGCCATTGACCGCCGTCAAAACCGTAGACCGTGCGTCCACCCACTGCGAGCACTTCGCGCGCCGAGCAACCATGGACGGTGAACAGCGAGTCACGCGTGCCAAGCTCGTGGGACCGGTCTTCCCAACCCAATGCCGTGCGTCGCAGGAGAGTTCCCGATTCACCGCTCACCCAGAGTTCCCCTTGGTCGGTCCCCCAGACCTTGAAGAGCGCCACGCCCCGTCTCGGCACGGTGGGGTCGCGCTGCAAGGACTTGCCGTCCCAGTGGAGGACGAGATCCGTCTCTTCCGTGGCGCTCGCGTGGCCGTCCTCTCGGAGACCGATGGTCGTTCCACCCACGATCCAGACGTCCGAATCCCCATGTCCCCACGCGCCGTACAGCCGCGTGCTCGTCCCTGATTCCACCCTGGTGAGGGTCCTTCCATCCCACGTGAGGACGAGCCCCTTGTCCCCCACCATCCAGACGCGACGGGATCCGGGAATCCCCGCGACCCACCACAGGGTCTCAGTGCGCCCCCCGTGATTGAGGGCGCGCCATGATGCCCCGTCGTAATGAAGGACCAAAGTGGCAAGCCCCGGCACGTCGAGTCCACCTCCGACCGCGTAGATATCCGTCGGCGAGGTGCCCCATATCGAGAGGGGAACGCGATCGAGCGACTCGCTGAGAGCACGCCAAGTCGGCGAGCACTCCTCCCCCCGGCCACATGCGAAGGACAATGCAACTGAGAGGACTGGGATCTTCCTCATGGACTGGCCTGCGGCGTTTCGCCGGCGTCTTGCGATCCGTCCCCTCGTGCAGTCCCGCCATCGCTTCGCAGGGTGCAGCTACGACCCGTCACAGGGGCGCAGAAACAGGTACACAGGTCCAGCTTTGCCGGCTCACTGCACGTGGGGATTACTCCAATACGCGCCTCGGCCCTCCTGCCGGTCCTGTCCTCGACGTTGACCTGGACGTCATATCGCTCGCCGTGGATGCTCTTTTCCGCCGCTGCGCTCGGGCAGGCGGCGATGTTGGCGAAGTTCTGAAGCTCTTCCGGATGGGCCGGTTCCGCCCACCCATTCCCGTTGGGCACCATCTTGACCGGGCGGCGCTCTACACTGAGCGCGGTCGCACCATCCCACATGGAACCAGTGAGCACGACGCCGCATGCGTTAAGGTGCCTGGCCCGGGCGCCTATCGCAAGTATCTGCCCCCCCTGAGGAGGCTCGACGAGCGGGACCGACTGCCCTTCCTGCGCTGGCGCGATCTGCCCGGTTTCGGTGCGGAATACGAGCTCGACTTGGGCCGGTTCGTCCCGGCTACCCACGAAGCAATCGCTCGCCTCGTCGGTGCATCCGAGGAATGGAAGACCCATTAGTCTAAGCACCACCCACGACCGTGTCATTGACCGCTCGCGTGACTAGTTGCAACTCACGTCCTGGGTCTTTGGCCAATAATAGAGAAAAACGTTGCAATGCTCGTTCGTGTCCACCTTGGGGCCGAACGTGTAGCAGCAATCTTTGTCTGGCGCCGTGTCGAGGCTGTCCAAGACGTCGCAACCCAAAGGCGGGGGTGACCATCGGTACGTGCACGTCCACATGATGCCTCCGCCCCCCTGGAGGCGAACATCCAGCCCAGTCGCCATGGGTGGATCGTCCCAGCTCGTGCTCTCGTAGAACTTGTTTTCCTCCTTGGGCTCGAGGCTCTGACGGTCCCAGGTGTAGATCTTGAACGCCCGCCCGCGGGAGTGGAAATGGGCGCTTGCGGCCGCGACATGCACCTCGCCAGCCGCGAAGTTACACGTTCCGCTAAAGGTGGGATTGGGATTCGATTGGCAGATGCGAATGCTCTGCTGGGTGGCGAATAGGGTTCCGAGCTCGATAGGGCTCGCAATGGGGGAGCGATAGAAGTTAATGCCGACTCTCCCCTTGAATGGCGTCTTCTGCGTCGTTGCGTTCACGTAATGCACCTGGACCATGAGCTTTTCACCGGGAGAGAACCGCTGGGCCACGCCTTGGGGAAGCGTCCAGTCGGTGTATGGGTTCTCTTCGGCGGAGTTCTGCGAGTTGGCTACCAGGGGCCAGTCTGCCCAGTTGCTGCTTCGAAAGCACTCGCCCCCTCGCACAACGTCGCCGTGCTTTCCATCCAGGCCCACGACGGTCATCACGCGAAAGACATTCATGTGATGACTTCCGGGGTTGATCGCCGTGACGACCCGGTTCACGAAGATGTCGCTGCCCGCGTTCAGGTCAGGGACTTCGATGAAGTAGCAGTTCTGGACTTCCTCGCCAGTCGGAACTTCGAACACAGGGGTGCGGAACACGAACCCCCGCTCGGCACCGAGATCTTCGAGGTTCCAGTCGCGGAACTCCTCATCCTGCTCTTCACTGCACGCAGGCAGGAGCACGAGTGGTAGCCAAAGAACGAACCTGTCCTTCCGCATGGCCCGCTTCATTCCCCCACATCCCAGCAAGCTGCATGCCGTCGTGCAATCGGCTGCCTACTTGCCTAAGGCGCGGTAGCCAAAGAAGCGAACTCGGCGCAAGTAGACGTCAATCAGGAACAGCACGGCGACACCGAGGAGAACGTGGGGCCACAGGTCCTTGCGGAAACGGATTGAATCCCCGAGAGGTTGGAATAACTTGTCCGGCGCGGGCCGGTTTTGACCGCCCGTCACCAGGGCCACTTGTGCGAGCAGCTGTTCGTTGGGGGTCGAACGCAGGTATTCGGTGGGATAGGGCAGGGCTACGGCGCCCACCGACTCTGCGACCGTGTGACCGTCCCGGGAATGCACGGCCCTAAGGAGGAATGTGCCGTAGCGGTCCACTGGGAACTCGGCCTCGTAGCGTCCCGCCGCCGACTGTGCCATGGGGAGTGCCCGCGTGACCTTTGAGTCACGCGGATCGATGACCTCGAGCGTCGTCTCGAGATCGTTCACGAAGCGGTCATCCGCGCTCACCGCATCTACGACCACTCGGGCGAGTCCGTCCACGACGCTCGCTCCCAAGTCATAGCTCTCATGCTGCTTGTGTCTCATGGTCGTGCGAATCACCTGCGCCCAGAATTTCGGGAACCCGGGCCACGTGAGCCAGTCCGCGGCCCACCGGTTCTTCACGTCGCTGGTCCACGCGACGACGCTCCCCAGCCCCACGCGCCACCGCGCGAGGAGTGGCTCCGCCCGATCGGACACCAAGATCACCTCACTCAAGGGCTTGGGCTTTGTCGACACGTAGCCGCGCAGGGCTGGGGCGCTCTCCACCGAGGTCCCCTCGATCATCTCCACTCGCTTGACCACGTGCACCGTGACGGTTTCCTCGACCAACGAGGACTTCTGCACCTCCTGAGTCTCCTTCATGAAGATCTTGGGGAGCTCGGATGCGTTTTCCGCCATGTACATCCGTCCCTCCCCGTGCTCAGCGACCAACGCAAGGAGGTTCCGGTCAGCATCCCCCACGCCGACCGCCGAGACCGTGATGCGGCTCGCGCGCATCTCGTCACACACCTCAGCGATCCCTTCGTAGGCGGCCTGTCCGTCGGAAAGCAGGATCACGTGCTTCACCTTGGCATTGGCAGGGGCGAGGACGTTGAATGCTTCTTGCAGGGCTGGAAGGATATTGGTTCCGCCGCCAGGCTGCAGGCGTGCGATGTCGGCGGCGATCCGCATGCGGTTGGAGGCCTTCTGAAGCCTGACAATCGCGGTCGGCTGATTGTCGAAGGCCACCACGCTGATGAGGTCTTGTGGATCGAGCACTTCGGCCGTGGCGCGGGCAGACTCCTTGGCCATTTCGATCTTTTCTCCCGACATGGAGCCAGACCGATCGATCACCAAGGCGAGGGCGACCTGCGGCTGGCGCAGCTCCTTTTCGCCGTCGAAGCGAACCGGCAGAATCCTCTCGATGCGCGTGCCTTGGTATCCACCAGACCCAAAGGAGTCCTCTCCGCCCGCCATGATGAATCCGCCACCCAGGTCGCGCACGTAGCTCTCAATGGCCTGTGCTTGGCCCAAGCCCAGGAACATGGACGGGACATCAGAAAGGAGAAGCAGGTCGTAGCGAGCAAGCTCCTTGGACGAGGTGGGAACGCCACGTGGGCCGCGCACGTCGACGTCGATATTTTCACGGTCGAGCGCCCTCTTGAGATAGCTCGCCGCCAGCGGCATCCGCTCGTACTCCCCTTCGATATAAAGGACGCGAGGGCGCCCCTTGACCGCCACCGAGGCTACCGTTTCGTTGTTCTTGGCGTTCTGGTCCTCGCGCGGCTTGACGATGACCTTGTAGCTCGTAAATCCTGCCACCTTGGCTTCGCTGCGGAAGGAAACGCGGTTCTGCCCCTCGTGGAGCTTCACGATCTTCTGCGGCTCCAGTGGGTTGGGCAGGTCGTCCTGGCGAAGGCTCAGCGTCGCTTCTTCTTCGTGGGTGGACCAAACCTCGGCCACGACCTCGAACGGCGCGCCGACCTTCACCTCCTCTGGGAGGTGCAACGCCACCGCTCGGATTTCCTTGACGCGCCCTTCGGGGAAGACCTCGAAAGACACGCGCACCCCGAACTCCTGGGCTCGGTACGCTTCTGAGAGGAGGTCGCCGCTCGTCTCGTTCCCGTCGGAAACGATCACCGCGCGAGGGAGATAGCCCGGGGGATAAAGCCCGTAGGCGAGCTGGAGCGCGGCCTGGATGTCGGTGCCGTCGCTACCCTCCCGGTGCCGGGCAAGGCGTGGCGGCTTGTCTTGGGTCCCTCCATTTCCCGACGTGTCCGGTACGATCACCAGAGGACGCTTGGCCAGCGTGATCAATGAGACGAGGTCGTCTTTCCCTTTCCTTGTCCACGCTTCATCGAGAAACGCCTGCGCCGCGGAGAGCTGCGCGTCCGAGATCGACTCGGACACATCGACCAGGAATACCGTGGCCGTCTTGTTCTCTTCGGAGACGACCGTTGGCCTAGCGAGAGCGGAAAGAAGCCCCGTGACGACGAGTGAGCGGGCAAGCACGCTCAGGACCTGCTGTGGCCACGAAAAGTCAGTGAGCGACTCGCCCCGGACCAGCCACAGGTACGGAAGCAGCACGAGCAGGTAGAACCATCGGGGCTCGACGAACTCCACTTCCCAACCGAGCGCCCGCACGGCAAGGGTATCCGAGGGAGCCAGGAAATAGCGGACAAGGACCGCGAGAGCAGCCACCGCCGCCCCGAAGGCGAGAGCTCGAACGAGCGGCCTCGTGCCCCTTGCGCCGGTGCTCATGCTGTGATCCGCCGGTTGTAGGTGAGCCACTCGATCGCGCTCAGAACCAGCGCAGCAAGCACGAGATAGACCCAGATGGACCTTGATAGCGACGGGCTTGGCGTCGGTGCACCGGAAAGGGGTCGCCCTCCGAGGGTCAGCGATGCGAGTGGCTTGATGCTCGACTCGACCGGATTGGCCAGGTTGGCGGCCAACGCTAGGCTAGCGCCATTCTCGCCCGAAATGCGGTAGACGCCCACCTCGCTGCCGTAGAAACGCGCGCGTCCAGCCATGACGGGCGCCCGCGTGACACGCGTCGGCCCCTGCACCGTGACCTCCGTGAGGCCTTCTCCTTCATCGACAGGGATCGACCAGGCGTGCCCCGTCCGGTAGGTGGTGATGAGCTCCGCGTCATCTCCCGCAAACCACGCGAGGGTGTTCACGACGAGCACCGGGAAGGCCACTCGTAGCATCAGGTCGGTCTCCTCGAGGCCAAATCCAAGCACGACGACCTTCTTGCCATGGCGTTTCCCTGCGACAACCAATGGATCTCGGACGGCGTGCGCGAGGACCACGTCTCCGTCGGCAGGCGAAAACACCAAGGAGCGATCGATGTTCACGTCGGCGAGCGTTACCCAGCGAGTCACGGGATGATCCTTTTCCACGTCGGTGATGAGCGGCCTTGCGACCTCACGAGCAACCGGAATGAGGCTTGCGGTCCTTGGCGGGTTGAAGATCAAGGCCGGTGACGGCAGTGACCCGACGGGACTCCAGCCATCAAAGACCATGACGTCGTACGCCGGAAGGGTCGCTGCTTCCTTTTCGTACTCGCTCGGCGAGAGCTTTTCGACGGTGATCTTGTCGTCGAGGAGCAAGGCCCCTTCGAGATAGAGGTTGTCCGTGGTGACGAGGAGCACCCGCTGCTTCCGCTGCTCGGGAAGCAGAGCGTGCGCCACGTCGTCGAGGGGAAACGGATCCGGTCCCAACTCGGGCTTGAGCTCGACGCGAAGCGCACGATCGGTTCCTCCCCCGAGGTCGGGGAAGATCTCGCGTTTTCGCTCGCCCGGGACCAGCGCGAGGGTCTTCACATGAATCGGGTCGTCGCCCGCAAGCAGTGTCGCTGTGACGGTCTCCGCGCGCTCGCCGAAGTTCTGGACCTCGAGGAGCACCTCGTAGGACAGCTTGCTTTCGAGGTATCGGCGGGCACTAAACGAGGTCACCCCGACGTTGCGAGACTCCTTGCCGATGGAGACAAAGCGGACATCGATACCCCGGAGGTCAACCAGCCCGAGCGACGTCGGCTCGCCTTCCCACGAAACGCTCCTCCTGGCATCCTCTGGATAGGCGCCATCTCCAACAATCACGATCATGGGGTGCTTGCGCCCGCGCAGGGCGTCGGCCGCCGTTCCGAGCGCTCGCACGAGAGCAGCAGGCGTGTCGGTCGCCTTCACCTTGTCCACGCTCGTCACCAGCTGCGCGCGATCGGTCTCGAACCGGGAGACCGCTGACGGCTGGCCGTCCATCTGGATGATCATGGCCGCGTCGTCCCCTCCCAACCCGCGCACGAGCTCGATTGCCGCTTCCTTGGCGCGCGCAAGACGGGTGGTCTTCCCGTCGTCGAGGGTTTTCATGGAGGCAGACGCATCGATGAGCACAACGACGTTTCGGCCATTGGCTTGGGCGACGCCCACCTTTGGATCCAGGGCTGCACCGAGGATGAGGGACAAGAAGAGGAGCTGGACGAGCAGAGAAACAATGCGCTTGAGTCGCCGCCAAAGGGACGTGGTCTCGTTCTCACGAAGGACGCGCTGCCAAAGCTTCGAGAACGGTACCTCGAAACGCCGCCGCCGCAGCTTGAGGATATACGCGGCGATCACAAGTGCCCCGAGAATGCCGGCCGCTTGGGCCAAGAGAGGAAGTGGCAGCGGCGTGCCAAAGGTCATTTCAGGAACCCTCCCTGACGGAAGATCCTGAGCACCAGCTCATCAAAGGGCACCCCGGTGTGGGTGCGGAAGAATGGCACCGCACGTCGGGTGCAGAACTCCTCGAGCTCATGGCAGTAGCGCTCGTGCTCGCGCTTGTATTCCTCGAGGAGCCTGTGCGAGATCGTGACCTCCTTTTGCTCGCCCGTCTCGCAGTCGATGAGGGTTAGATCGCCAAAAAGGGCCGGGTTGGCCTCCTTTTCGTCGTAAAGCTGGATGACGAACGGCTCGTACTTGTTGTAGCGCAAGACATTGATCCCCTCTTCGAAGCCGGCGGGGTCATAGAAGTCGCTGATGAGCACCGCCATCCCTCGGCGATGCGTCTGGTGCACGAACTTGGTCATCGATGGCCCGAGTTTCGTGACGCCATGCGGCTCAATCTTGCCCAAGAAATCGAATACCTTAAAAATGCGTCCCTTGCCCCGAGCCGGCGGCAGCCGCTCTCCCAGGTCATCAGAGAAGGGGGCAATGGATACCCGGTCGAGATTGGAGAGCCCCACGTAGCAGAGGGCCGCCGCCAGCTTGAGGGCGTAGTGGAACTTGGGCGGCTCGCCGATGGTCATGGACTTGGAAGCGTCCACGAGCAGGTATATGGAAAGGTCTTCTTCCTCTTCGAAGAGCCGGAGGAGGAGCTTGTCCATGCGACCGTAGATGTTCCAGTCGATGTACCGGAAGTCGTCACCGGCCGTGTAGTCGCGGTGATCGGCGAACTCGATCCCTGCACCGGTCTTCTTGGTGCGCCTCTCGGCACGGAGCCTTCCGGCAAAGATCTTCTTGGAGACGATGAGCAAGTACTCCAACTTCTTTAGAAACTCGTCGTCGAAGAGCTTCGCCCCGCCACCTCGAGCGGGTCCTTTCGACCTGGCAGCGAGCTGCACCGTTTATCTTTCCTCCCGGGTCTTCTCGAGAATTTCGGCGATGACCGCGTCGGTTTCGATCCCCTCGGCTTCCCCTTCAAAGTTGAGGATCATGCGATGCCGCAAGGCGGGCGTGGCCACGCTGCGGATGTCGCTCGTCGAGACGGCGTACCGCCCCTCCAGGAGGGCGCGGATCTTGGCCGCCAGCAGAACCGCTTGCGCCCCCCGGGGTGATGAGCCGAAGCGCACGTACTTCTTGGCCATCGGCGTGGCTTCCTCGGTCTCTGGGTGCGTGGCCTGCAGCACGCGTATGGCGTAATCCTGGACACTCCTTGCCACGGGGACACGACGCACGAGCTCACGCATCTCGACCACCCGTTCCTTGGTCACGACCTTTTCGGGCTGCGGGTGGTCGTCGCGGGTCGTGCGGTCCATGATGACGTGGAGCGCCTCGCGTCCCGGGAACTGCACCCTCAGCTTGAAGAAGAACCGGTCGAGCTGCGCCTCGGGGAGCGGGTAGGTTCCCTCCATTTCCAGAGGGTTCTGGGTGGCGAGCACAAAGAAGGGCTTCTCGAGCTTGAACGTCTGCTTGGCGATCGTAACCGACTGCTCCTGCATCGCCTCGAGAAGCGCCGACTGGGTCTTGGGCGTCGCCCGGTTGATCTCGTCAGCCAGGAGGATGTTCGCGAAGATTGGGCCTTTCTGAAAGTCAAAGCGCTTCCCGCCACGTCCATCCTCGACGATCATGTTGGTCCCCAGGATGTCGGCCGGCATGAGGTCCGGCGTGAACTGGATGCGCGAAAACGTGGCGTCGATTGTTTCGGCGAGAGTGCGCACGAGCATGGTCTTGCCCAAGCCGGGCACCCCTTCGAGCAGTGCATGCCCATCGGCGAGAAGAGCCGCGATCACCCCTTCGACGATTTCTTCGTGGCCCACGATCATCTTGGCGATCTCGCTCCGAAGGGTGAGGACGTCTTTTCGGAACTCGGAGACCGGCTTCTCGATGTCACGGCCAAGGGGGCCACTGCTCTGCGTCGCGACGTTCATCTCGTCTCCTTTCAGGAGGGGCTTCATTCCATGGCGTGGGGCTTGATCTTCTGGAAGTACCGCTTGACGTAATGCTTGTATCCCTGCGGTACTTTCTCTTGGCTCATGATCTCTTCTACGATGCGCTGGTAATCGGTGAACACGCGCTTGTACGCAGCGCTGGCAAATCCCTTCTGTGCCGAGGTCAGGATGGTCTCTCTCCGCGACGGTCCCTGGCCGTGAACTCCGGAAACATCGACGTCCTTGGTGTCGCCGTACCGCGGCGTTGGGTCTCCCATTAGGTTCGGATCGTGATCGTCTCCCGCGCCCGTCCCCGGTTGCTGCTCTCCGCCCGGATTCGGTCCCGACCCCGGCCTAAAAGGTCCCATGCCGCCACGGGAAAGACCGGCTTTCCCGTCGGGACCAGGACGCTCACCTTGCTTGGGATTCATGGGGCGCCATGCCTTGCGGATTCCCGCGTGTCCGCTCGCACGGCGTTGGAAGTCCTTCAACCTGAGCGCTCGTCCTTGGTTTTGCTTCTGGCCGCTCTTGGAGCGGCGAAGCGCCTCCTTCAGGTCGGCGAGCTGTGACTTGGTGCGCTTCTGATTGGAAAGCTTGCGGATCTCGTCCTCGATTTCGCTGATGTCCTCTGCGGCGCTCTTGAGTCCCTGCGCTGCCTGCTCGCGGTCCTTGCGCATCCCCTCGGCAGTGCGCTCCAGGTTGCGGTGCAGGCGCTCGAGCCTCCGCTTCTTGGCGTGGGCCCGCTGCTCCGCCCGATCTCGTTCCAGCCGCTCGAGCTCACGCTGCTCTCGATGGAGGCGCCGCTTGGCGTGCTCGTCCTGTGGCTGCTCCTGCACCTTTTTTTGGAGGCGGCGAACTTCCTCTCTTTTCTTCTCAATTTGGGCCTCGGCCTTTTGGTCCGCCTTCTCCTCTTGCGCCCGCTCTTCCTCCTGCTTCTTGTCATGGGCTGTAACAACCTTGCGCAAGAGATCCTCGAGCTTCTTGTCCTGCGTCTTCCCGAGGCTCTTCCCCTCGATTTCGCGAGCGAGGCGCTCGAGCTCCCGACGGGCCATCGGGAGATCTCCCTTCTCGAGCGCTTCGCCGATTTTTCGGGTGAGCGGTTCCTTCTCGAGTTCCCTCGCGGTTTCCTTGAGTTCCTTTAGGGCTTCGGCGGAGCTGGGATCGATCGCGCGGTTGTACTCCCGCTCCAGCTTCTCCATCTCCGCCAAGAGCTCCTGCTTGGAGATGCTCCCATTGCCCGCCTTCTCGAGAAGTTTTTCGAGCGAGCGCGCCAGGTTGTCGAGGTGCGCATCCCCGGTCTCTTTTGCGACCTGCTCGATCTCGAGCAATAGATCGCGCGAGAAATCGACATCTTCCTGGTCGAGCTTGTTGTCGGTTTCCGGGGGAACGGTCGTCCGCTGGCCATGCGCGTCACCGGGAGTCGCGGTCTCCAGTGGCGAACGTGGTGAAAATGCGAGGCTGGTCACGGCCAATCCAACGGCTAGAAAGGCCATCGCCGCGCGACTGTCCCTGGGGACGCGCAGCGGCGTGGCTTGCGCGACGCTCGCCTTGGACACCACGCGCAGCCCGTCCTGAATGGCCGCCTGCATCATCGCCTGGGTATCGGAATGCACGTGGGTGGACCCAGGGAGATGAGCAAGCTCCCACGCGGTGGCGATTCGACTCTCGAGGCCGGAAGCCCGGTCAAGCTTCGTGGCCACGTGCAGGTCGGAAATCCGCCGGGCAGCGCCGACGACGCCCGCGCCGACAACACCCGTGGCCGCGGCGAACGCCAGGGCCAGTGCCGTGGGCGGCGGCAGGTACTCCATCCGCCATAGCCAGAGAATAACCAAGGAAGCCGCAACCGCCGGCACAACGGCTGTCGTCCCCCATTCGATGGCCGCCTGAAAGCGAACTCGACGTCTTGCACGAGCGATGACGGTACGGATCGGCTGGAGCTCGCTCATGCCTGGGGTGGCCTCCCGTTGCCACGAGGGCTTCCTCTTGGTTATAGCATCCTTCTTTGGGGTGGCACGTGGGGAGAGGAGGAGGGAGGGATCAAGCGTGTGTGAGTCGTGGCTACTTCTGCTCGGCGGTGGGGGCGTCCTGCTCGGCGCCACCATTCTTCGGGGCGAGCCTCGTGGCCGTCTTCTCGAGCTCGGCCTTGAGCGAGGTCAATGTCCCCGCCGTGTAATCGAGGGCTCGAGATCCGACCTGAAGACCAAGGCTTGCGAACCCGCGGGCGCTGTCCTGCAGGTTGTGGAAGAGCTTGTTGATTTCCGCTTTGGCGTCCATGGATGACTCCTTCCTTTGCAAGTGCTGCTGATTAACAACTACATCGATGCCTTGCGACGCCGGTCGTTCTTGACCGGACGCGGCACGCATTCGGGACAGATGAATACTCGAGCGTCGCGGGACCTATCGGTGAGGCCCAAGAAAGCCTGGTCTCCACCCTGGAGCAGCTTTTCGCAGCGGGCGCACGGGGCATCGATGTTGAGGGTGATTTCCTGCCAACCAAAGACCCCCGACAAATCCATGGTGGCTGTGGGGGGGTCGTGCGGAGCCGGCACCCGGTCCCGCATTCTCCTGGTCATCTCGATGGCGTCTTCGAGCATGTTGCGGACAAGGTTCGACACGGGGACGCGAAGGCCTTCTGCGAGACGCTTGATCTGTTCTTCAAGCGCCGCGGGGATCCGCGTGTGAATGACCTTTTCCTTGCGCCCTTCGGAAGCCATCGAGGTGTGTCACAAATAATCACATCGTGACACGGTGTCAAGGGAGCGGATGGGAATTAGTCGAGGGTGAAGCTCCCGAGGGCGAACTTGTTGGAGGAGTTGTCTTCTTCCCTCAACGATTCTCGCGCCTTAGGAGTCGGCAGCACGCTCCTGAGGCCCGCGAGTCGCGCTTTTTCGGTAATGACCCAGAATTTCCGCCCCTTTCCCGTCCGGGCGGGAGCATTTAGGTACTCCAGAAATGCCTTGTTGTCGGTGTCCATGTACACCGTGCGGGCATCTTCCACGCGGTGGTTGTAGATCTCTCCTCCGGAGTAGAAGTTCTCGCCCCGCCAGTTGAGCTGCCAAGCGATCAGGCGATCAGCATTGACCGACAGCCAGCGTCGGCTCGGCGCATGGCCCGAGGTTCGGGCCCGCTCGAGGAGCGTCGCGAGCTTGGCCCGCTCGTCTTGGGACACGGCAATCCAGAACTTGTTCACCCCAATCCGGGATACCTGACCCATGAGCTCACCTTTTTCACCCAGGGCGTCGTAGGTCACGCGCATGGCGTCCCCGACGTTGAGGGTTTTCGGGACGAAACATGGGACCGCAAGATCGTTTCCGCTGGCCCAATCCTGGGCCACCTCGCGGAGGCCCGAATAAGCCAGATCCACGCCGTGGATCTGCCTGTTCTTGTAATAGACCTCGTGCAGCGTGCGCTGCCCCCAGTGGGGTGAGGCGGCGGTCAAGAGCACGTCGATCGTGAAAACCGTGAAGGCCACGGCACAGAGCGCGAGGCCGCAGGTGGCGGCGCGCCGCGCGCGCGAGAACATGAGCGCGGCGATGGCGACTCCAATGAGCAGTGCGAACGCCAGGAGCTGCAGCGTGAAGTCGATGCTCCAGGGCGGGCCGCCCGGCCATGGGCGGTCATACCGATAGATATACAGGTGCACGAGCTTCTCCTGGGCACTCACCACGTCGATGGACGTGACGAGGAACAGGCCCAGCGATACGACAAGAGCAGTCGTGGCTCCAGCTACCCGCCTGCCTAGGAGATCATGGAGCCAGAGACCCACGAGCACCGCAAGTGCGGGAACCGCGGGCAGGATGTAGTGGTGGAACTTGGTCTTGACGATTGCGAAGAAGAAAAAGGCCGCGACGGCCCAGATTCCGAAAATGAGCCGGAGCTTTTGTTCCCGCGCCTGCGGCCTCCCGGCCACGGCAAGGTGGGCAAGTGCCGCGGGGGCGAGCGCAACCCACGGCCACATGCCAATTCCCAGCTGGCCGAAGAAATAGTTGAACGTGCCTCGGTCGCCATGCACGCCGCTAAACGCGCGTCCCAGCAAGTGCTGCCCCACGTACTCGTTGAACCAGGGCATTCCGTCCTTGATGTACATGGCAAAGTGCCAGGGGAGGCACACGGCGAGCGCTACGAGTACTCCGCGCGGGATTTCTACCTTGAGGAGGAGCTTCCACTGCCCGGTGAGGAGAAGGTAGCCAAGGATCGTCAGCCCAGCCACGGCCGGCGTAGCGAGTCCCTTGGCTAGGACTGCCAGCCCCATGAACAGGTAGAACCAGTACATGTAAACCTGGCGCGCGCTGGTGGTCCGAAGCCACGACCAGATCGCGACCCCTGCGGTCATGAAGGCGAGGGGAATCATGACGAGAGAACCGGGGAGCCATCGGCCTGGCGCCACGAACATGCGCGCATGGCTTAGAAAGGCCGTGAAATGGACGAGCTGCACCCCGACCAAGGCGAGGAACACCAAGAGAAACAGGCGATACGACGAGAGGCCCCACCAGGCCGAGCAGGGACGATCCTCCTCCTCGAGAACGGCGAGCGCGAATAGAGAAATACCGCCGACGAGCAGGGAGCAGGCGGGCATGTCCGTGATCGCCTGGCGAGTAATCATGAAGTAGTACGGGCTCGTGGCGCACACGAGCGCCGAAAGCCACGCAGCTCTCCTTGAGTAAAGCCGAGCGATGGCGTACCAAAGCATCACGACGCCGAGGACGCCGAAAAGGGCAAACGGCAGCCTGATAGACCACTCTGTGAGGCTGGAAGCGACGAATTCGCCCGAGTACCCGCCGTCTTTTCCAACGCCGAAGAGCGTCATCCCGGCGGACATGAGCCAAAACGTGAGGACTGGCTTCGACCGAAAGACCTCGTTCTGCCAGCGCGTGACCACCCAATCGTGGTCCTCCTGCATCCGCCTCGCGACCTCACCGTAGTGGGTTTCCCATGGATCCCAGAAGGAGTACGAGCCGAGGAACGGGACGTAGATGAGGACGGCGAGCAGCGCCACGAGGGCGACCTCGCGGCCGCGGACCGCCACGAGCGGCAAGGGTGCTAGCGCGCACCCGCGTGGCGCCAAAGCGCCATCGCCATCGCCGGTGGCGGACGGATCGCTGGCAGAGGCATTCGAGGCTCCCATGGCGGGGACAGACTATTCGCTCCCGGGCAGGGGTGCAAGCCGCCACGAGGCTGCCACGAGTGCTCGCTAGTCGATTCTGCCCCCTTGCGCCACAACGGCCTTCTCCTCGCTGGCATGCTCGGTCGAGCCGGCCCCGATGTTGGGCTTCAGCTTCATGATGAGCAGCGGCGAGAGAAACAAGTCCGCGACTACTGCGCTCAGGAGCGACATCCCGATCAGAAGGCCCAAGTTGGCAAGTCCTACGAACTGCGAGAGCAAGAGGACTAGGAATCCAAGTGAAACCGCGCACGCCGTCACGAACATGGGTAGCCCGGTCTCATGTAATGTCGTGATCGACGCCTCCCGGTAGGGATCGGGAACGCCCTGTTTCTTGAGCTCGACGATCTTGCGCCGGAGCCGCACCATGTACTGAATGGTGTCGTCGTCGGCGATGACGAGCGTGATCGAGAACAGCACCACCGTGGAGGGCTTGATCTCGATGTTGAGGAGGCCCATGAAGCCGAGGGTGATGCAGAGAGGGAGGAGGTTTGGTACCAGAGCAATGACGGCAAGACGCCAAGAACGAAGGACGAGGCAGAAAATCGCGAACGACAGAAGCACCGATACAGCGAGCGATCCCACCAGTCCATCGACGAGCGAATGGTAAACGCCATCGGCGACGCCCAAGATACCGGTGAGAGTGAGACGGTAGCCCGTCGCGGCTTCCTCCTCGGCCAAGTAGCGGCGCAACTCCCGCAGCAAGGGAACCATTCGGCTCGAACCACCGTCTGGAACCATCGTGATCACCGCGGCGGTGGCTCTATCAAACGACAAGACGTCTCGCAGGCTGCGGGGGTCTTCTATTGCCAAGAGCTCCTGCGCCACCAGGCGCTTGGTGCTGGGTAGCGGGGACTCACGTGCCAAGTCCTCTCCAGCCAAGAGGAGATGCGCCTTGCGAAGGAACTTGGCGAGCGACGATGTGTTCTTGATCTGGTCCGGGAAGTCGGTTTCCAGCTTGCGCCCCATGCGGTCGATGAGTGCTATTGCGGACGGGTCGAGCATGGCGTCGGGATGTCGCTTGCCATCCCGCGTTTCGACATAGATTGCGAGCGGTACCGTCCCGCCACTGATCCCGTCGATGGTTCGGATGTTCGCCGCGATTTGGTGCTCTGGGCGCAGGTCGTCAAAGACGTAGAACTCCTTGCGCACCCGCGATCCGAAAAGGATCGATGCGCCTACCACGAGAACCGCGATCGTGACGACGCGACGTGGCCGCAACGTGATGGCGCGTTCAACTCTCCCCAGAAAGCGCTGGAACACGCCCGCAACTCGAGAAAGGCGCTCATCAGCCGTGGCCAAGGGCGCCCTTGGCTTGAGGAAGCGGAGCGAAAGTGGCAGCACGGTGAAGTTGGCGAGCCAGGTGAGCAACATCCCGAGCGCGGTGATGAGTCCGAACTGCTGGATGAGCAAGATGTCGTTGGCCAGAAGGCCTAGGAAGCCTCCGGCAATGGTGAGCTCGGTGAGGAGGCAGGGCAGGGCGCTGTCTCTGCAGGCACTGACAATCGCTGCCCGTGGGCTCGCGCCGGCGGCGATATCGGTCTTGTAGTGCGAAATGACGTGGACCGAGTCGGAGATGGAGATGATCATGACAATGATCGGCGTGATCTGGGTGAGTACCTGCAGCGGCATCCCGATCGCGCCCATGGCTCCGACAGTCCATGCAACCGAGAAGAGGATCGTGATCACCGAGGCTACGACGTCGACGGCGCGACCCAAGGTGAGATAGAGGAGAACAACCACGACCAGAAATGCGATGGGAAACAGGGTCGATGTG
>JACQUZ010000142.1 GCA_016210055.1 Deltaproteobacteria bacterium
ACCTCCACGTCCTTGCCGTAGTATCCCGCCTCGGTGTACTCGGTCGCATCGACGACCACCAGCGGCACCTCGAGGACGTCGGCCAAGTTGCGGGCGATGTGCGTCTTGCCGCAACCCGTTGGGCCGATCATGAGGACGTTGGACTTCTTGATGAGCTTCTTGTGCCTTCCGTTCTTGAGCGAGCAGCGCTTGAGATGGTTGTAAGCGGCGATCGCCACCATCCGCTTGGCGCGCTGCTGGCCGACCACGAAGCGATCCAGGTGCTCGTAGATCTGCCGGGGCGTGAGCAAGGAAGGAGTCGACACGCGGGCTGCACCTGTCTTCATCGAGCCCATCCTACCACCGCACCCTGGTTTCGCCAGTTGGTGTTGGCTTACGAAGGGCAGGCGTCGGCAGCAGCCTCGGGCCCAGCGACGGATGACGTTGCAGCCATCGCAGTCGGCGGACCCGCGCGAAGGTCCCCGCGCCGCCAGAGGTAGTAGATTGCAGGGTAGACGAGCAGCTCCATGAGGAAGCTTGTTACCAGCCCGCCGACCATCGGCGCGGCGATGCGCTTCATGAGATCCGCGCCCGTGCCGATCGACCACATGATCGGCAAGAGACCGAGCATGGCCGCCGCCACCGTCATCGCCTTCGGGCGCACCCGCTTGACCGCCCCATGGATGATGGCCTCGACGAGGTCGCCCCGGGTGTTCAGGCGGCCAGCGTTTTTGTACTCGTCGTGGGACAGGTCCAAGAAGAGCAGCATGAACACGCCGGTCTCGGCGTCGAGACCCATGAGCGCGATCATCCCGACCCACACCGCGATCGACATGTTGTACTCGAGGAGCCACAGGAGCCACACCGCACCAACGGCCGAGAACGGCACGGCCAGCATGACGACGCTCGCCTTGAAGGCGGACTTCGTGTTCATGTAGAGGAGCGCGAAGATGAGGACGATCGTGAGGGGCAGGATCAGCTTGAGGCGCTCCTTCACGCGCAGCATGTTCTCGTACTGACCGCTCCAGGTCATGGAGTAGCCGGTTGGCATCTTGACGTGCGCCGCCACAGCCCGCTTCGCTCGCTCGACGTACGTCCCGATATCGACCTTGGCGGTGTCGAAGTCCACGTACACGTAGCCGGCGAGGAGGCCATTCTCATCTCGGATCATCGACGGACCCTGGGCAAGGACGACGTCCGCGATGGCCTCCATTGGGATCTGCCCCCTGCCATTCGGCAGCGGCAAGAGGACCCGCCGCAGGGCCGGGAGGTCTTCGCGGTAGTCACGGGCGTACCGGACGCTGATCCCATAGCGCTCGCGCCCCTCGACCGTGGTGCTCTGGTTGTCGCCGCCGACAGCGGTCATGACGATCATGTTGGCGTCGTCGACGGTCAGGCCATAACGCGCGAGATGGTCACGCTCGAGCACGAAGTCGAGGAAGTACCCTCCGGCCACCCGCTCTGCGTAGGCGCTCCTCGTTCCGGGGACCTGTGAGACGGCCGCCTCGGTCTCCTTGGCGATCCGCTCGATGGTAGCGAGGTCGGAGCCCATGATCTTGATGCCGACCGGGGTCCGGATGCCCGTGGAGAGCATGTCGAGCCGGCCCTTGATCGGCATGGTCCACGCGTTGGAGATTCCCGGGATCTGGAGGGCCCGGTTCATCTGTTCCTCCAGCTGGGCTTGCGAGATACGGTCGTTCCAGAACGGGCGGAGCGTGGACTTCAGCCACTCCGGCGCCCACGAGGAGTACCAGCGCGGCACCTCGCGCCACTCCTTCTCTGGCTTGAGGACGATCGTGGTCTCCATCATCGTGAAGGGCGCTGGGTCCGTCGAGGTGTTGGCGCGGCCCGCCTTGCCGAATACCCGCTCAACCTCGGGGAAGGTCATGAGGATCTTGTCCTGGAGCTGGAGCGCCTTTTGCGCCTCGGCCACGGACATGCCGGGCTCCACCGCAGAGGGCATGTAGAGGATCGTGCCCTCGCGCAAGGGTGGCATGAACTCGGAGCCCAGCCGGCGGTAGATAGGCACCGTGGTCGCCACGATCAGGATGGCGACCACGAGGGTGGTCTTGGCGTGACGCACCACGAATCGGCACGGCCTCTCGTACAACCAATGGAGGAGCTGGCTTATCGGGTGGCGTTCCTCGGAACGGTAGCGGCCGACGAAGAGCGCCGTGGCCAGCCACGAAAGTAAGCGCGGCCGGAAGCGGAACGGCTCGATGCGGGCAAACATCATGCGCAGCGCTGGGTCGAGCGTGATGGCGAGCACCGCGGCGATCGCCATGGCCAGGTTCTTCGAGAACGCCAGCGGCCGGAACAGGCGACCTTCCTGATCGACCAAGGTGAACACCGGCATGAAGGCCACGGCGATCACGAGCAAGGAGAAGAAGACCCCTGGTCCCACCTCCATGAGCGCCTCGAGGCGCACGTGGTGGAAATCGCCCTTCTTGCCGTCTTTCACCCAGTGGTAGATCTTGTTGTAGGCGTTCTCCACCTCGACGATCGCCCCGTCGACGAGCACGCCAACGGAGATCGCGATTCCGGCCAGTGACATGAGGTTCGCGTTCAGCCCCATCATCTTCATGGGGATGAAGGCGAGGGCCACGGACGCGGGAATCGTGACGATGGGGATGATCGAGGATGGGAAGTGCCACAAGAAGATGAGGATGATGATCGAGACGATGATGATTTCCTCTATGAGCTTGTGGGTCACCGTCTCGATGGCCCGGCCAATCAGATCCGAGCGATCGTAAGTCGTGACGACCTCCACGCCCTCGGGGAGTGACGGCTTGACCTCCTCGAGCTTCTCCTTGACGCGGTTAATCACGTTCAAGGCGTTCTCGCCCTGCCGCATGACGACGATGCCGCCGACGACATCGCCCTTGCCGTCGAGATCGGCGATGCCACGCCGCATCTCGGGGCCGAGCGCGACCTGCGCAACGTCCTTGACCAGGACCGGCGTTCCTCCGTCTGACCGAAGGACCAGGCTTTCGATGTCGTGGATGTTCTTCACGTACCCGCGCCCTCTGACCATGTACTCCCTGCCAGAGAGCTCGACGAGACGTCCGCCCACGTCGTTGTTGCCCTTGCGCACCGCCTCGATCACCACATCCAGCGGAAGCTTGTACGCGGCGAGCGCGTTGGGGTTGACGGTGACTTGGTACTGCCGGACTTGACCACCGACGGTGGCGACCTCGGAGACCCCCGGCACGCTCTGCACGGAATAGCGGAGGAACCAGTCCTGGTAGGAGCGCAGCTCGTCGGTCGAGTGCTTCCCGGTCTTGTCGACCAAGGCGTACTGGAAGACCCAGCCCACGCTGGACGCATCAGGCCCCAGCTCGGTCTTCACACCGGCCGGGAGCTGCGGCGTGATCTTGGACAGGTACTCGAGCACCCGCGTTCGCGCCCAGTACATGTCCGTACCGTCCTCGAAGATCACGTACACGTAGCTGAAACCGAAGTCCGAGAAGCCGCGGATGGCCTTCACCTTCGGTGCTCCCAGGAGCGCGGTGGTGATGGGGTACGTGACCTGGTCCTCGATGATGTCCGGGCTCCGGTCCCAGCGCGAGTAGACGATCACCTGCGTGTCGGACAGATCCGGCAACGCGTCGAGCGGGATCGTTCGCATCGACCACCACGCGAAGACCAGCGCCACGATGGCGCCTGCGATGACCAGGAACCGGTTTTCTGCCGAGAAGCGGATGATTCGCTTGATCATCGCGCGTGCCCCTCGTGGCCCGGGGCCGCGCTCCCGGCGGTGTCCACGCCTGGCTGCGGGAGCACCCGCGCGCTCTCCGGCTTGCTGCCTCCTGAGCCCGACATGGCGGCGAGCGATGCCCTTAAGCGCGACTCCGAGTCGATGAGGAAGTTTGCCCTGGTGACAACATGCTCGCCCGCCTGGAGGCCGCTCGTGATCTCCACGACCGTACCGTCGGTCTGGCCGATCTCGATCGGTCGCGGCTGGAACTTCCCGTCGCCCTGCGCGACGAACACTACCTTCGCCGTGCCCGAATCGATGATCGCGTCGCTTTGCACAATGAGCCCCTCGTGGGACGCGGTCGTGAGCACGACCTCGCCGAACATCTCCGGCCTAAGGTCACCCCCTTTGTTGGGGAACGTGAGCCGGACCTTGACGGTGCGAGCCTGCGGGTCGAGGAACGGATCGACAAAGACGACCTTGCCCTCGAAGGACCGATCGGGAAACGCCTTGAGCGTCAGGGTCGCGGGTGTACCTTCCTTTACGACGCGGAGCTCGTTCTCGTAAACGTCCGCGAGCACCCACACCGAGGAGAGATCGACGATCTCGTACGGCATGGCGCCCGCCTCGAGCTTCATCCCCTCGACCACGTCCTTCTTGGTCACGACGCCCGCGACCGGCGAGTGAAAGGTGATGGTCTTGGTCGGTTGGCCGCTCTCCTCGAGGCGTTGGATCTCGGAAGCAGAGACGTCCCAGAGCGCGAGCCTCCTGCGCGCCGCGTCGACGAGCGCCTGGCCGCTCACGCCGCTAGCGCCGCTCGCACTGCCGAGGATGCCTCGAGTCCGCAGGGCGAGCAGGTACTCCTCCTGAGCGGCGAGCAGCTCGGGGCTGTAGAGCGTGAAGAGCGGATCACCCTTGCGCACGCGCTTGCCGACGAAGTCGACGAAGATGCGCTCCACAAACCCGGCGTTCTTCACGTTGACGTGCCGCACCCGCGTTTCGTCAACGGCGACGCGGCCCACGGTCCGCACCTGGCCGCCGACTTGGCCTCGGACCACTTCGGCCGTCCGAAGACCGATGAGCTGCTGCCTATCGGGATCGATGCTCACGGCCGCCATCCCCTCGACGGATGGGCTAGCGCCGCTCACCTCATCCTCGTACACGGGGACGTAGGCCATGCCCATCTCGTCCTTGCGCGGCGTCGGCGAGGTTACTTTCGGGTCCATGGGCGAGCGGTAGAATGCGATCTTCCGTTCTCCGCCTGCAGGACCCGCGCTCGGCGCAGATCCCGCGCCCTGCGCCACCTTGACGAGCTTCATGCCGCAGATCGGGCAATCCCCGGGATGGTCCTGGACGATCGTCGGGTGCATCGGGCACTGGTACTGCTCCTTGGCCGCAACCTGCGTGGCTGGCGTGGCGTGCTCGTGCCCGGCGCCCGATCCTCGCGCCAGGAGAAAAACGCCCCCGCCTGCCGTGATCGCGCTCAGGGCGCCCACCACGATCACCGTGCTCAAGCCGAACCGCCCCCGGGGCGCCTGGGTGGCCGCCTTGACCTCTTGGGAGCCTGCCTGGACGTCGGGGCCCTCAGCGTCGGTTGTCATGCGCATTCTCCTCTCACATCCCTGACATGGAACGGTCCGTCCCAGCGGAAGCTCCCTCGGAGGCGCTCGCGTCGCTTGTGGTTGTGCTCGCGGCCGACGCGGCGCCCATGGCTCCCAGGCCGGGCATGCCCGCGCGGCTCATCGCACCGCCCGCGGACAAGGGCACCGGCTCGAGGCTGATCTCGTACGCCGCGATGGCCAGGCGCTGCGCCTCGGCAATGGCTTGCAGGAACGCGTCCTCGTCCGCGAGCAAGCCGGCGTTCGCGTCGAGCACGGCCGTGAAGCCTACCTTGCCGACGCGAAACTGCGCCAGCGTGCTCTCCGCCGTCGCCTCGGACTGCACCAGCAACCCTTCTCGATAGATACGGATCGTCTCCATCAATGCGGATAAGGCCGTGAGCCGCTCGCCGACGCGAAGGCGAAGAACCTGCTCGAACCCGAGGGCGGTGGACCGGCTCGCCGCCGCAAGCGCCTCGCTCTCCTCGACGGCGCGGTCCTGCTTGCGGCCCGCCCACATGGGGATGGCGCCGCCTACGGTGAGCAGCCACATGGGAGGGAGGTCGACCCCTCTGGGCATGATCCCCGCGCTGACCGTAAGGTCGGGGTAATAGCTCTTCTTGGCCAGGGTGATCCGTCGCCCGGCTTCATTCACCGAAATGCGCGCGGCCGCGAGCTCTGGACTGCTTGCGAGGGCGTGCTCCACGGCTGCCTTTTCATCGATCAAGGCCGGCGTGCCGAGCTCAGCGAGGTGGACCGGTGTGACGATGGCCTCATCGAGCGCGTGCCCGCGAAGCCGGTTGAGCCCTTGGACCAGGGTGCGCTCCTCGGCCTGGAGCGCAACACGGCGTTGCTTCAGGCGACCCAGCTCCAGCTGCGATCGAAGCAGGTCGGCTTGGGAGCCGCCGCCCGCCTCATAGACCGCGCGAGCGACTTCCGCCGACTTCTCCCACAGCACAACCAGGCGGCCCTGCACGGCCAGGCGGTCGCGGACAAGAATGAGGGCAATGTACAGCCGGCGCACGTCCGCCTCTGTTGACAACCGCAAGCGCTCCACGGCGCGCTTGCTCTGGCCGACGCCCAGCTCCGCGATCTCGGAGCGCAACCCGCGCTTGCCCGGCCACGGGAACGCCTGCGACGCCATGATCGAGTAGTAGCTGTTCTCCATCTCGCCCACCTCCCAGCTCGTGAACCCATCGTTCTGGATGCCAACCTGAATCATCGGGTCGGGTAGGGCTCCAGCTTGGGGTACACGCGCGGCCTGGGCCCGAACGAGCGCTTGGGTAGAACGAAGCTCCGGCAGTGCGGACAGGCTCTCGGAAATAAGCCGGGAGAGGACCGGATCCGTCGGCAGCGAGTAGGGTGACGGCGACTGCGCCCGTGCCGGCGTTGATGCTGTCGTCAGCGCAAGAAGGGCAATAGTTATGGCTCGCATGGCGCCCTTCATCCGTCGCCCTCCGTTATTCGACGACAATCTCGCCGGCGATCATGTCCATGGAGCAAGCAAACCGGAGCTTGCCGGGCTGCTTCGGAGTGAACGTCACCTCGACCGGCACGTTCAGCGGCAGTGGCTTCTTGATGTCGAGGGACTTGATGACGATGTCGGTGGCGCACGTGCGATCCACCTTTCGCGTGACGACCAGCTTCACTGGGTGACCCGCTCGGACCTTGATGGTCGCCGGCACGAAGCCGTCTGAAGTCACCGCAACCTCGACGACCTGCTCGTGGGCCGCCTTGCCTGCCTTGGCCGTCTTGGCCGCCTCTGCTTTTCCGCTCGAGCAGGCGGCAGCGACGAGAGTTAGCCCGAGAAACCCGAAGATCATCCACTTGGCTGTTTTCATGCCTCTTCTCCTGTGAAGTTCGGCCTCGCGCAACCACCTAGCAAGCAGCACGCCAACCACCGACCGCAGGAGAAACCATCACGATTACGTGGCATTGCAATGCGCGCGCGCTGCGGTCATGGTGGTTGGAAGTACCAATTGCCGGTCGACCAAGATACAGTGTAACCGGCTGTGTTACTCATAACGGTCGGGGGAGATCCAAGAACGATATCCCGACGAGGAGTTGTGCGTTGGCACCCCACTTGCCGAGGCGAAGTCAACATCTTGGACCAGGAGCCCTGATGAAAAAGAAGGCGTGGTCAGGAACCGGTCGCCGCCTTTTCGTGGCATTCGCCTCGATGGTCGCGCTGTACGCGGTCGCCGCCAGCTTCGCGTTGTACGGACTGGTAGACATCCAGCGCGGGCTCACGCGAACTCGCGAGCGCGTCGAGGGGCTAAGACTCGCCTTGGAGCTTTCGAGCGCCGTGCGGGACCAGTACGCCCATGTCGCCCACACGATCATCATCGGGAACGACAGCCACCTCGGTTTCTACGACCGCTCGAAGAAGCGCGCCCATGAGCTCACCGGCGAGATGCGCCGCTTCGCGGCTGGTGACGACGAGCGCCAGTGGGTCTCGGAGATCGAGCGGTCGACACGCGAGTTGGACCAATCCTTTCGGGATCGAGTCGTGCCCGGTGTATTGCAGGGAAAGGCCGAACTCGTGCAAGAGGAGCACCACAAGGTCCTCGAGGCCATGGCCCGCGTCCAAGACCACACGGAGCTCCTCGCCCGTCGGTTCTCCGAGTCCGTCGAGGAGCTCCGCGTGTTCGTCTCGGGGCTCCAGCAGCGGGCTCTCGTCTGGACGATCCTATTCCTCATGGTCGCCCCCACGCTGGCTGCCGGGGCCGGTATCGTGATTGGGCGATCGGTCGCCGATCCCGTGGCCAAGCTCAGGTCTGGCGCCGAGCGGATTGCCGGAGGAGACCTCGACACGCGGATCGAGATCGAGTCGCAGGATGAGTTCGGAGCTCTCGCCGGGCAGTTCAACACGATGGCGGCCGCCATCAAGCAGCATCAGCAAGAGCGGCTCCAGAACGAGAGGCTCGCCGGCATCGGGCGCCTGGCAGCCGGCGTGGCACACGAGATCAACAACCCCCTCGGCGTTATCCTCGGCTACGTCAAGATCCTCGGGAAGAAGGCAGAGGGCACGCTCGCCGAGGATCTGAAAGTCATCGAAGAGGAGACGCTTCGATGCAAGGAGATCGTCGATGGGCTGCTCGACCTGTCGCGCCCCATCAAGCTCGGCGACGACGCGGTTGACCTCCGTGAGGTGGCCGACGACGTCGTGGCTCGGCTGACCGCCTCCGAGCTTGCGCCCGCGGCACCCATCACCGTCAATGGTCAGGCAGCGGTACAGGGCGACGCCCGCAAGCTGCGGCAGGTCGTCTTCAACCTCGTGAAGAACGCCGTTGAGGCCGCTGGCGCGAGCGGTCGTGTCGAGGTTCAGCTGGCGCAGCAGGACGACCGCGTCGAGCTCGTGGTTTGCGACACCGGTCCCGGGTTCGAGCCCGCGGCGCGTGAGCACCTGTTCGAGCCCTTCTTCACGACCAAGCAGAGAGGCACGGGCCTCGGGCTCGCCGTCTCTTCGGCCATCGCACGCGCGCATGGCGGCGAGATCAGGGTTGCCGCTCCCGAAGCAGGCGCAAGGCTTGCCTTGTGCCTGCCTCGAGCTCGGCAGGGAGGCACGCCATGACCCGCGCCCGCATTCTCGTCGTGGACGACAAGGAGAACATGCTCAAGCTCTTCGCCAAGATCCTCGGCGACGACTTCGAGCTGGTCACCGCCGCCGAGGGTGGTCGTGCCCTCTCGCTCCTGGCAGCTCAGGAGTTCGACGTCGTGGTCACGGACCTCAAGATGCCCGGCGCGGACGGCTTCGAGGTGCTGAAAGCCGCAAAGCAACGCCAGCCCGACACCGAGGTGGTCATGATGACCGCCTACGCCACGGTGAACGACGCGGTGGAGGCGATGAAGCAGGGCGCGTACGACTACCTCCAGAAGCCTTTCGACCCGGATACGGCCACGCTCGCGGTATCGCGAGCCCTGGAGCGGAAGCGGCTCAAGGAGCAGGCGAACAACCTGCGCAAGGAGCTGCAAAAGCTCCACTCCTTCCACAACATCGTCGGCAAGAGCCGGGCGATGCAGGACGTCTACCGCCTGCTCGAGCAGGCCGCCAGCCTCGACATCACCGTGCTCATCACCGGCGAGACCGGGACCGGCAAGGAGCTCGCCGCCCGTGCCATCCACGATCAGAGCGGCAGAAAGGATCGCCGCTTCGTTCCGGTGAACTGCGGCGCCTTGCCCTCGGAGCTCGTCGAGAGCGAGCTGTTCGGGCACGCGCGGGGCGCGTTCACGGGCGCCACCGGGGTCAAGCAGGGGCTCTTCGAGGAGGCCGCTGGCGGGACCATCTTCCTCGATGAGGTGGGCGAGCTTCCCCTCGCGGTTCAAGTCAAGCTCAACCGGGCGCTCCAGGAGCGCGAGATCCGACGCGTCGGGGACAACACGTGCATCAAGGTCGACGTGAGGGTCATCGCGGCGACGTACCGCGACCTCAAGGCCGAGTTCCAGGCGGGGCGGTTCCGAGAGGACTTGTTCTACCGCCTGCACGTGTTCCCAGTGAGGATGCCGGCGCTCCGCGAGCGGCGTGAGGATATTCCGCTTCTCGCCGCGCATTTCCTCGAGAAGCACGCGCGCGCCTTTCGGCGCGAGCTAGAAGGCTTCACCCCCGAGGCTCTGCGGGCCCTCATGGGGCACGACTGGCCTGGCAATGTCCGGGAGCTGGAGAACGCCGTCGAGCGGGCAGTAGCCGTGGCAGGCGGGCACGAGGTGGATGGGCGAGACCTGCCTTCGGAGCTACGCGAGGCGCACGAAGGTGGATTGCCCATCGACGCGCTGGTGAAGATGCCGTACCGCGAGGCACTCGAGACGGCACGAGACCGGTTCTCTCGCGACTACCTCTTCGCACTAATGCGCGAGTTCGAGGGCAACGTGACCCGCGCAGCGGAACGTGCAGGCATCGAGAGGGAGAGCCTCCACCGACTGCTGAAGCGCTATGGAATTCGGTCGGATGACTTCAAGCCGGAGAGGTGAGGACGGCGGGTGCAATTGCGGCGGGCCCCACCGCAAAGAAGATCCGACTTCACGGAACTGCACCCGACGGCACCCCTCCCTCAAGACAAGAGCCCCGTCTCCATGCTAAACCGCCTGAATCATGACTGCGATCATCGAAGTCACCGCGCGCGAGATCCTCGACTCGCGCGGCAACCCGACCATCGAAGCAGACGTGTTTCTCGCTAGTGGCGCCAAGGGCCGAGCCGCTGTACCCTCGGGCGCCTCGACGGGCGAGCATGAGGCGCTCGAGCTGCGCGATGGGGCCGCCGGCCGATACCTCGGGAAAGGGGTCACCTCGGCTGTCAAGAACGTCGTGGAGCTCATCGCGCCCGAGGTCGTCGGTCTCGACGCGACAGACCAGGCCCGCGTGGACCAAGCAATGCTCGCCCTCGATGGCACCCCCAACAAGGGAAAGCTCGGTGCGAACGCGATACTCGCCGTGTCCATGGCCACCGCCCGTGCCGCCGCCGACGCGTACCACCTGCCCCTCTATCGATATCTAGGCGGGGTATCCGCACGCCTTCTCCCCGTGCCCCTCATGAACATCTTGAATGGCGGCGCCCACGCCGACAATAACCTGGACATCCAGGAGTTCATGATTGTGCCCCTCGGGGCACCGACGTTCAGCGAGGGACTTCGGGCTGGCGTTGAGGTCTTCCACTCGCTCAAAAAGCTACTCAAGGCCAAGGGACGCTCCACGTCCGTGGGCGACGAAGGGGGCTTCGCGCCGCAGATGGAGTCGAACGAGGCGGCGCTTTCCACGGTGCTCGAGGCAATCGAGCGCGCGGGTTACAAGCCGGGCGAGCAAGTGGCGCTCGCTCTCGACGTCGCCGCCTCGGAGTTCTACGACGCCAAGACCAAGCGCTACAAGCTCGAGGGGAAATCGCTCGAATCCGAGGCGCTCATCGACCTGTACGCGAGCTGGGCCGCCAAGTACCCGCTGGTCAGCATCGAGGACGGTCTCGACCAAAATGATTGGGACGGTTGGAAGAAGCTCACGGATCGACTCGGCGGCCGGCTCCAGCTCGTCGGGGACGACCTGTTCGTCACGAGCCCCGAGCGCCTCCGCCGCGGCATCGAGGAGGGCTGCGCCAACGCCATCCTCGTCAAGGTGAACCAGATCGGTACGCTCACCGAGACCCTCGAGGCCGTGCAAGCGGCGCAGAGGGTTGGACATTCGGCCATCATCTCGCACCGCTCTGGCGAGACGGAGGACAGCTTCATCGCTGACCTGGCGGTCGCGACGCGCGCAGGGCAAATCAAGACCGGCTCGGCGTCTCGGTCCGACCGCGTGGCCAAGTACAACCAGCTTCTCCGCATTGCCGAGGAGCTCGGCGAGCAGCAGCAGTACCCAGGTGCATCCGCATTCCTGAGGAAGAGTGCCTAGCATGGACAGCCGCCACGCTGACATCGCCGAGCGAGGGTCCCGGGCCGTCGAGGCCTTGCGCGGTTCAGCCGGCTGGGTTGAACGCAAGCTCCGTTCCGACGGCCCCGAGCTCCTGGACCTCGCCAGCACCCCTGTCCGGGTACGGCAGCAGATCCTCGACGATCTGGAAAAGATGGCGCGCTGGCTGCTCGTCAAGCCCTTCTGGATGAAGCACATCGGCAAGCTCATCCAAGAGGCGCGCGTCCCGAGGCAGGGAAAGCCGGTGCGAGTCCTCGACGTCGGCGCGGGTCACGGGGGCCTCCTGTTCGCCATCGGGGACTGGGCGCGCAAGCGGCGCGTCCCCGTCGAGCTCCACGGGGTGGAATTCGATCCCAAGTCGGTGGAGACCGCGCGCCGCGTAGCGTTCGAGGAAGGGCGCAAGGTGAGCTTCGTGGTAGGAGATGCGCGGGCGCTCCCATTCGAAGCAGAGGGGATGGATGTGGTGGTCACGACCTTCATGCTTCACCACCTGCCACCTGGCGACGTGGCGCGGGTGCTCGCGGAGATGGATCGAGTGGCCGCGAGCAATTTCTTCGCCTTTGACGTTCGCCGCGCGTTTTCGGTGCTGCCGGCGCTTTGGACCTTCTTGCGCCTGGGCGCCTTCGAGGCCCCGACACGCCATGACGCCGTCGTGTCTCTCAGGCGGGCCTATTCGACCGAGGAAATCCGAGTCCTTTTGGCCGCTGGCGGGGTGGAGCAAAGCGCGGTAAAGACCGTGCGCCCGGCATATTTCATCGCAAGCCGACGGTAGCACCCCATGCGCCAAGTATGGATTACCAAGGCAGGTCCTCCCGAGGTTCTCCAGGTACGCGAGACACCGGACCCCGAGCCAGGCGCTTCCGAGGTGCGAATACGGGTCGAAGCAGCAGGCGTCAACTTCGCCGACGTGCTGGCCCGCATGGGGTTGTATCCAGACCTCCCCGGGATACCCATTGTTGTCGGCTATGAGGTCGCTGGTCGGGTGGACGCCGTGGGTAGCGAGGTGAGCAAGGATTGGGTGGGCAAGGAAGTGGTCGCGCTCACGCGATTCGGGGGCTATTCAGACGTTACGTGTGTCCCCGAGGACCAAGTGTTCTTGCGGCCCCAAGGCATGGGCCCGCTCGAAGGTGCGGCCCTGCCGGTAAACTACCTCACGGCGTATCAACTCATTGTCGTCATGGGCGGGCTGCGCAGGGGGGAAACAGTGCTCGTCCATGCGGCCGCCGGCGGCGTCGGGATTGCGTGCGTTCAGCTGGCAAGACACGTCGGCGCCCGGGTCATTGGGACCGCCTCGGCCTCGAAGCACGACTTCTTGAGGCAGCTCGGTGTGGAGCATTGCATCGATTACACGACTGAGGATTTCGAGCCGCGCGTCCTTGCCCTCACCGAGGGGAAAGGGGTTGAGCTCATCTGCGATGCCGTCGGGGGCAAGTCATTCTCCAAGGGGTTTCGCGTCCTGTCCGCCACGGGACGGCTCGGCATGTTCGGCATTTCCTCCGCTGCCACCGGCAAGTCCAGGCGGTATTGGGATTTCATTAAGACCATCGCGGCAATGCCCTGGTTCAAGGCCAATCCAGTGACCCTCATGAACCAGAACAAGGGCATCTTCGGCGTGAACATGGGACGCATGTGGCACGAGACCAAGCGCATCAGGGGTTGGATGGATGACCTCTTGGATCTCCATGCCCAGGGCGCCATTAAGCCCCACGTTGATCGAGCGTTTTCCTTCGCGGATGCCCCGGCGGCGCACCACTACATTCAGGAGCGCAAGAACATCGGCAAGGTGTTGCTGGTGCCGGGGTAAAGATCCGACATGCGCTCACCGGAGTGCGAAACTAAAGTTAGTCGGTAGCAAGCCCCACGCCTACTTCACGCCCAGAAGGTTGCGGGCAATGACAATCCTCTGGATCTGAGAAGTCCCCTCGTAGATCTGCAGCAGCTTCGCGTCGCGCATGAGCTTTTCGACCGGATACTCCTTGGTATAGCCATAGCCACCAAAGACCTGCACGGCATCCGTGGCGACTCGCATGGCCGCATCCGCGCCGTATGCCTTCGCGTAGGACGAAACGATGGAGTCGATCTTGCCGTTGTCGATCATCCAGGCGGCCTTGTGGCAAAGGAGGCGGGTGGTCTCGTAGGCGATGGCCATCTCCGCCAGGATGAACTGAATCGCCTGATGAGAGGCGATCGGTACCCCGAAGGTCTTGCGCTCGAGCGCATAGTTCCTGGACTCCTCGAGCGCGCGGCGAATCAGGCCCGCGGCACCGGCGGCAATCCATGGACGCGAGCGATCGAAGGTCTTCATCGCGACCTTGAAGCCCGCACCTTCCTCGCCGAGGAGCGCGCTCTTGGGGACCTTGACGTCGTCGAAGATGACGTCCGTGGTGTTGGACGACCGCTGCCCCATCTTGTCTTCTTTTTTCCCCACGCGGACGCCCGGGGTATTGGCATCGACGACGAAGCACGTGATCCCCTTGTGCTTGAGCGACTTGTCGAACGTGGCGAGGACCGTGTAGAAGGACGCGACTCCGCCGTTGGTGATCCACCGTTTTTGCCCGTTTAGGACGTACTCGTCCCCATGCTTGGTCACGCGCGTGGAGAGACCCGCCACGTCCGAGCCCGCATCGGGTTCCGAGCAGCAGTAGGCCGCAAAGATGGGCTCGCGCGTGAGCCAGCCCAGGTATTTCTTCTTCTGCTCCGCATTCCCCGCGATGAGGACCGGCATGGCACCGAGCATGTTGGCGACCATGGTGGTGTTGATGCCCGCGCAGCCGTAGGCGATCTCCTCCTGAATCAGGGTGTAGGAGAGGCAAGACAACCCCAACCCGCCGTATTCCTCGGGCACCTCGCAGTTCATGAGGCCGAGCTCCCACGCTTTCTTGAAGATCTCGGACGGAAAAGTCCCGTGCTCGTCATGCTTGCCAGCGACGGGAACTATCTCCTTTTGTGCAAACTCACGGGCCGTTTGGACTAGGGCTAGCTGCTCTTCGGTGAAGTTCAGGTCGAATGACATGGCGCGCATGGTAGCATCGATTAGGGCCTTGGGATGCCGACTCGGCTAGGCAAGTATCTCCTTCTCCGGAAGCTGGCAGAAGGTGGCATGGCCGAGGTGTTCCTCGCCAAGGAGCTCGACGGGGATGGCCATCACGTCGTGATCAAGCGGGTGCTCCCGCACCTGTGCGAAGATCCGGCGTTCGTTCGCATGCTCGTGCACGAGGCGCACATCGCGGCGCGCCTCACGCACCCAAACATCGTGCGTACCCATGAGCTCGGACGGGAGCGCGGCATGTACTTCATCGCCATGGAGTACGTTCAAGGAGAGGATCTCTCGGCCCTGGGCAAGCGCGCAGAGGGGCCTTTTCCGCCTGGCGTGGCCCTTCGCATCGCGTGCGACGCGTGCGCGGCGCTTCACCACGCACACGAGGCTCGGGACAACCAAGGCGCGCCGCTCGGGATCGTGCACCGCGACGTGAGCCCAGAAAACATGGTGATCACGCCGGCGGGCGACGTGAAGCTCGTGGATTTTGGGGTCGCCAAGGCCACCGCGCTCGGAGGCCACACCCTCGATGGTCGGGCCAAGGGGAAGCACGCCTACATGGCACCCGAGCAGTTCCTCGGACGCGCGATCGACCACCGAACCGATCAGTTTTCCACGGCCGTGGTCATATGGGAGCTCCTGGCAGGCAGGCGCTTGTTTCGACGAGAAGCGGACTGGCTGACCATGTCGGCGGTCGTCGAGGAAGAAGCCCCCACCCTGCGGTCGATCCGAGCGGACGTGCCGGCCACGCTGGACGAAGTTCTCGCGCGGGCCCTCGCCAAGAAGCCCGACGAGCGCTATCCGTGCTGCCATGCGTTCGCAAAGGAGCTTGAACGAGTGGGAGAAGCGGAGGGCTGGGACATGTCAAAGCAGGCGCTCGCCCACTGGTTGCGAGGCCTTTTTACCGATGAATCGTGGACCCGCCGCGTGCACGGCCCCGAGACTTCGCCGTGGGCGCCTGCGAGGCTCGCTCGCAAGCGAATCGTCGTGCCCGTGGCCATCATGCTCCTCCTCGCAGCCGCGGTGGTGCTCGCGGCGACCTGGCTCAGGTGGTAGCCCGCTCTCCGAGGAGCACGTGGCCACCTCCTCCCGCGATGACCTCGAATTCCTCTTTGAGCGCGCGCGCCATCCGCTCGTCGATCTTGATGGGCGCATGGCACACGCGTAGCGATTCTGCGAGGTGAGTTGTAGGGAATAGGAACGAGTCTAGCTCTTCCCCGCGGACTCTCGCTCGGCCCTGGCCGCGGCCCGGGCCTCATCCTTCTTGCGCTGCAGCTCATAGGCGTCCCGCGCCGCCCGTCCACCCAGCACAAAGCCCAGCACAATGCCAACGAGAAGCAGCATGGGGATGTAGATGAAATGGGCGCTCGTCATGCCGCCTTCGCCTTCTTCAGCTTCTGCTCCAGGTCGTCCAGCGCCGCCGTGAGTCTCCGCTGCCTGAGCCAGATGGCGGTGACGAAAACAACGAGGATGCCCCACAACACGCCGTACGCCGCGAGGACGAATTTCTTCTGTCGCGCGAACTTGTCGGCCTCTTCCTGCTGGATGTCGTAGCGAGCCGCATCGAGAACGGCGGCGGCCAGTTCCTTGTCGCGGCTGCGCAGGTCCTCGAGAAAGCGCGCGCCGGCTTGCGCAAAGAACTCCTTGTCGCGCTGCCAGCGATAGGACGAAAGGTCCTCATCCGAGAGCTTGGCAAGCGGATTCGCTTGAGCGGGTATCGATGGCGCAAGGCCGAAAAGCATGAGCATGAAGGCAAGGATTGCGGGGCGCATGATTACTCCAGGACGCCGGTCTCGACCGCCAAGTCGGTCACGGAAGCAAGGCGTCTCTCGCCCCGTCCCACCGCGAGCCGTGCGGAAAGGAGGACCAGGTAGAAAAGGGTGTACGCGACCATCCCAACGAGCAGGGCTTGGCGCATTTCAGGAGGAAGGCCCGGCACGACCTTGGTGTTGGGATGCTGGGTCTTCCAGAAGTTCACGGCGAAAAACACGAGGGGAACGTCCACCATGCCGAACAAGGAAAGCCCTGCCGCCAGTCGCTCCGACCCAGGCCCCCCATAGCGACGCACGAGCGTGTAGGCGACGAAGATCATCCACAGGAGCAAGGACGACGTGAGACGCGCGTCCCACACCCAGAACACGCCCCAGGCTGCCTTGGCCCAAATCGGCCCCGTCGTGAGCACGATAGCCCCCATGACCACCACCACGTCTCCGGCAGCCCACGCAACGTCGTCCCACTTGGAGCGCCTGGTCGCGAGGAACGCGATCGAGGCGATGCCGCTCACGAAGACCGAGAGGAACATCACCCACGCGGCGGGGACGTGGTAATAAAAAATCTTTTGATTGAAGAAGAGCTCGAAGGCAATGGGAGCCTTCACGAAGACGAGGAACGGGAGCGCCACGAAGCCAGTGATGGCTCCGAGCGCGGACACGAGGAACAGGCCTTTTCTCATTCGATCACCAGCGATTCGAACGCCCAGAGCGCGACGGATAGGAACAACGCATCGAACACGGCCAAGAACTTTATCCAAAAGTACGCGACCGGCAACGTTGACGGGGTAGCGAGGAGCGCGGCGCTCCCCTTGGTCCCGGCAATGAGCGCCGGAATGACGATCGGGTAGAAAACCACCGGCAGGAGCACTTCCCGCATGCGAGTCCTAATGAGCATGGCGGCAAACACCGAGCCGACCACCGAAAAACCGATCGTGGCGAGAATGAGAAGGAGCGCCAGCTCGAGCGGATGGGCCAGAACCGGGGCTCGAAAGAGCACCCCCACGAGCGGCACCACGACGGCCTCCGCGATGAGCATGAACAACGCAATTCCCGCGGCCTTGCCGACGAAGAGCGCTCCACGCTCGGCAGGCGACAAGAGGAGCCCGCGGATCGTGTCCCCTTCTCGTTCCCGGTCGAAGGCCCGGGAGAGACCGAGCATTCCCGCAAATGCCACTGCAATCCAAAGGATCCCGCTGGACACGTCCCCGACCGCCTGGCCGTCCTCGATGAACGCGAAAGAAAAGATGAGGACCACCATCACCGCGAAGAACACCATCGTGTAGACGATCTCGCGGGTCCTTAGCTCGACCCTGAGATCCTTCCAAGCGACGATGGCGGCGTGGCGCAAGAAGCGCATCGGACGCGAACTCTAGCACTGCTAGGCAGTTTGCGCCCCGCCCCCAGGGGACTTATGGTCCTTCCGTGGTCAACATCCTGTACCGGCTCCTCGTCGTTAACCTCCTCGGGAACTTGCTCATCGCCCTCGCCAACCTGCTCAGGCTTCCTCGCTTGCGCGCCCGGCCGGCCTGGGTTCGGCTGACCGTCAAGGACCCACTCCCCTCCAGGCCCCCTCCACACGGCCGCTGGCTCCTGCGACCGGGCGTGCCCTCCCTCGCGGCACTCTCGCGCTTGTGCGACGACTTGGCCAGAGATCCGCGCCTCCAGGGGGTCGTCGTCGAGCTCCGTCGCGCGCCTCCGGGCTTTGCACGGCTCGAGTCCTTGCGGACAATCATCAAGCGGCTCGCAGAGGCGGGAAAGCGAGTCGTCGTCCACCTGTCGTCCCCGTCGCTCAAGGAGTACTTTGTCGCATCCGCCGCGACGACCATCCTCGTGGACGAAAGCGGCCCTCTCTCGCTCGTCGGCCTGGCTGCCGAGGTCACGTTTTTCGCCGGGGCCTTGGAAAAGGCCGGGGCGCGCGCCGACGCGGAGTACCGGGGTGAGTACAAGAGCTTCGCCGAAGTGTTCACGCGCAAGGAGATGAGCCCTCAGCACAGGGAGGCTCTGGAGGCGATCCTTGTGAGAATTGAGGAAGCCGTGCGCGACGCGGTGAGCGCGAGCCGCAAGGTCGAGCCCAAGGTGGCCCTCGAGTGGATTCAGGGCGGCCCCTACACGGCAGAGGAGGCCGCGAGGCGGGGCCTTGTCGACGGAGTGTGCTATGCGGATGAGGTCGCCGAGAGGCTTGGAAACGTGCGCGTGGGCACGCCTTCCGAGTGGCGGGGGACCCGCGTGTCGCCGCTGCGCTACCGTCCTCTGGTTCGCGTTCCCCGCAAGGTCAGGGTGGTCTCCCTCCACGGGGCGATTGTGACCGGCGAAGGGAGCGAGCTTCGAAGGACCCTCGGCGCCGACGCCGCGATTCGCGCCCTCGACAAGGCACGCAAGGACAGGCGGGTGGCGGCAGTGGTCCTCCACGTGGACTCCCGAGGAGGAAGCGCGGTCGGGTCCGACCTTATCTGGCGTGCGACCACGCGCCTCTCTGCCGAAAAACCAGTGATCGCCTATTTCGACGACGTGGCAGCGTCGGGGGGGTACTACCTCGCCTGCGGGGCGCACAAGATCGTTGCTCAGCCCGGGACGCTGACCGGCTCGATTGGCGTGGTAGCGGGGAAGCTTAGCTTCCAGGGTCTCTTGGAGAGGCTGGGCCTTAACGTGACCACCGTTCGCCGAGGCGACGCGGCGACGATGGACAGCGTGTTTCATGGCTATTCCGACGAGGAACGAAGACGCCTCGCCGCCGAGGTGGATGCGCTCTACGCGCAGTTCGTGAAGAAGGTCGCTTTGGGGCGCAAGCTCGCCCCAGATGCCGCGGAAGCGGCAGCCAAGGGGCGCGTGTGGACCGGGATCGACGCGCGGGACAAGGGGCTGGTGGATTCCCTGGGGGACATGGAAACGGCCCTCACGATAGCCGAGGATCTGGCGCGGCGTCGCCCTGGAGAGAAGTTCGAGCACGAGGACGTGCATGTGGCACCCAAGCGGCGGGGCCTCGTGCCCAGGATCCTCGGAGCCGAGCTCCCCCCGCTGCCCGCAAGTCTCGAGGACATTCAGCTCCTGGCATCCGAAGGCTTGCTGCTCATGGCTCCCTATTCGGTGGCCTGCAAGTAGATTTCCTTGAGCTCCCGGTCGGAAAAAGGCACGTCCTGCACCCGGTCGAGGACGATCTTGCCCCTCCTGAGGATGAGGACATGCTCGCACGTGCCCGAGATGGCCTCGAAGTCATGGGTGACCACCAGCACAATTCGCCCTTGAGCCCGTGCTGCCGCCAAGGAGCTCGACAGGGCCCTTGCGCCGCTCCGGTCGAGTCCAGTGAACGGCTCGTCGAGGAGAAGGAGCTCAGGCCCATGCAAGAGGACGCGCGCCAGGGCCAGGCGCTGGAGCATGCCCCGGGAATAGGTCCGCGCCGGCCGCAGGCGTGCCTCGGCCGAGAGGCCTACTTCGTCCAGGACCTGCTGAAGCCGCGCAGGGGCGTCGGCGACGTCGTACAGCTCTCCATAGAACCGAAGGTTCTCAAAAGCGTTGAGCTCGCCATAGAGGAACGACTCGTGCGCAAGCACTCCGATGGCGCGGCGGATCTCCCGGGGCTCGAGCACCCGCTCGGCCTCGAACGTGACGCTCCCAGAGGTGGGGCGAACGAGCGTGGACAGGATGCCCACGAGCGTGGACTTCCCGGCACCGTTCGGACCGAGAAGCGCCGCGACCCGCCCGGGCCGCAACGTGAGGTCTACCCCGGCCAGAGCGCGCTGGCGGCCGTACAGCTTGGTCACGCCCCGCAGCGACACGTGCGTGAACGTGGGGCGGGCTGCACTCGGCGTCGCCTGCGCCGGCATTACCAGCATCAGGAGGCCTGGTCCACTTGGTCGAGCTCGCGGTGGGTCCGGGCGACCTTGGCGACAAGCGCCTCTCGACGCTTTGTGAGCTGTGGATCTGCCTGATTCGTTAGCCGCTCGGTTTCAAGCGCCACGAGCTCGTCATAGAGCTCCGCCTGGCGGGCGATGAGCTCATGGCGCCCGAGCGCGGCCTCCTTCCCCCTTTCCCGAGAAGGGTCACGGGGTGGCTTGCGAACGAGGGCCAGAATGGCCCAAGCCAAAAGGCCTAGCATGCACGCGCCTGCAATGGTTTTCAGGACGCGCTCTCGGACGGGCGGCTGGGGGAGCCCTGTCATGTGGAACTTGAGCGTTCCGCCGGCAGGAACCGACAAGTTGGAGAGCACCACGTACTCGCGTCCATTGTCCATGCGCCTGGACTTTGCAGCGATCCCCATGGGCGGCGTCACGACAGCTCCAGGCACCCGCTCAATCATGATCTGCCCATCCAGGAGCCCCAGAGGAGCAGGCAAATCGAAGGACACCTGGCCGTCCTGCACCTTTTGCGCCCACTGCACGACGACCTGCTGCTCGCCTGGAGGTATTCGCCCGCGGAATACCAGGCCCTTGCCCTCGACCACCGAAACGCGCTGGGCCATCTCCTCTCCAACCGTCGCGTTCTGAAAGCCTCGGGGGAGGGGCACGAGCAAGCCATCTGGCCCAGGGTTCCTGGGAACGCCAGTTAGGTTCCCCACGACGACGCTGGCCTCGAACCAGACCTTGTCGTCGGTGACCTGCCCGCCCGCATGCAGCCCGAGGAAAAGCTGGCCGTACGCGAGCACCGTCACCCTTGCCCCTGACGAAGCGTGAAGCTGAAAAGGCTGAGATACGAACGCCTGTCCCTTGTCGACGACCCGCGCAACGTAGACCTTGTCGGGCCCCGTGCCGAGGGCAGAAAACTTGGCCAAGCCCTCTTCGCCGTCCTTCACCTCGGGAGCTGCCGTGGCCACGGGCTTGCTTTCCCCGACGAGGAATAGCTCGACACTAGCCTTGGTATCCGGCCCAGCACCGCGCACGGATACCCAGGCCTCGGACGGAGGCGGATTTGGAACGCTCGCCTCCTTCAGGTCGTCCACCGGTTCCCCGACGGGCGCGCCCTGGGCGTCCACCTTGCGCCCGACGAGTGCCAGCCGTGAGCCGCCCATGCGACCGAGCGTTATCGGCCGCGAGACGAGGCGGTCCTCGCCGAGCAGGCACGCGGTGTAATAGGTCGCCGAGCCGTCGATTGCCAAGTCAGCGAACTCAACCCGCCCGTCGCCACCCACCTTCTTGGTGGTCTTCTCGAAGCTCCCGTCCTCCTTGATCGCGATGAGGTGGACCTCGGTCCCGGCTGGCGCCGGGGCGCTGAACTCCCCTCTCAAGACCCGGACCGAGATCGTGGCGAGCGTGGCTTTCTCATCCTCTCGCGGAATCCCGCTCATCTGCCGGGCATCGGGCATCCCCGAAGACCCATGGCCCTGGCCATGGGCCGTCGAAGCAGCAGCGAGAGGAAGGGCAAGGGCAAGAAAGGTGACCGCGCGGATCATTCGGCCGCCTCCTTGGGTGATCCGGCGCGGGACTTGGCCATGCGCTTGGCCAGTTCCTTTTCGACAACCGCCTGGTAGTCGTTGGGTTCCTCTTCGAGCATTTTCAGGATCTGAACGGCACGAGCTCGGTAACGCGCGGTGGATGCATGCGCATCCTCGTCGGAGACCTTACCCATGTCGTGATCGAACTCGATTTCCTTGATCGCCTTGAGCAGGAGCTTCTTCTCGCGTTCCAGCTCCTCACGACGACGGTCGTCGATGGCCTCGCGCGACTGGGGCAAGGTAGACTCCTGTCCGGAAGAAACGAGCACCTGGGCGGCGCGCCACAAGAGGAAGCCACACACCAAGATACAGGCCCAGCCGAGCACCAAGAACGCTGCTGCTGGAGAGGGCTGGAGGCGGTAATACCAGAGCACGAGGGCCGTAAACCCCATCGTCAACAGAGCTGTCCCGGCCACGAGGAATCGCTGGCTAGTCAATTTCGTCGAGCTCCTCATCGAGCTTGTCGTCGTACTTGTCGTGCTGGCGCGCGCCTTCCGACGGCTGGGCCTCCGCTCCCCCGTCGTCCTTGCGCCCACGCCTGACCCATCGCCCAGCCACGGTGACAAGAACGATGAGCCCACCAGCGACCGCCGCATACGGCACCATCCACGCCAGCCGATTGAACGGCGAATCTGGCGGCACGGTGAGCACGTGGTGGCCACCGTACTTGCCTACGAAGGCAGCAACGACCTCGTCGTACGCCGCCTTTTCGTTGGCTGCCGGGGAAAGATCACGCCCAGCCAGCATGCCCATGATCGTCTCGCGCTCCTTGGCTGCGTAGGCACACGGACACTCGTGAAGGGTGAGCCTCTTGCATCCACCGCACATGCAGACGAGATCCTTGAACAGCCGGTTGGCGATTGGCGGCACCGATTCCTCGTCGAAGGAGGGGACATCTTCGACTTGGTGCTGCATGTCGGTGCCTTCGCTGGCTTGGGCGACTTGGACCCGCCCGAGGGTGACGCCCCCCAGGATGAATAGGAAAATGGCGGTTTCTATCCCACGGCCTGCGGCCGAGCGCCTCGGTTTCAAGGAGCGCACCAGCCAATCGGGGATTAGACAAATCCCCGAGCCAAAGGCGAGCAATCCGAATCCGATCCATACCCAGTTCACGAGCGGGTTCAGGAACACGGTGAAGTTCACCAGCTTGGTATCGGGGTTGAAACCGTTGAGCACCAAGTAGATATCCCTGTCCAGGTGCCGGTGAATCGCCACTTCGGTCGTGGCTTGCTCGTCCGACTTGAGGTACTGCCAGCGTGCCGGGTAGAGGGTGGTAATCGCCTGTTCCCCCTTTTTCACCGTGACCTGGCCGGTGAACATGTTCCGGTTCTCGTTGCCGGAGACGGTGAAGTCGTCGTAGTGGAACGTCAACCCGCCCACGGAAAACGATTGCCCAGGCTTCTCGAGCGTCACCTGCTTCTCGAGGGTGCGGGCCTTGCCAGCGAAGCCGAGGAACATGAGCGCGATGCCCAGGTGCGCGATGTACCCGCCGTACTTTCGACGCTTGGCCAGCACGATTCCGATGAGCGACGTGATGGGATCAGTGCCCGACTGCCTCCGTCGCACCTTCATCCCGCGATAGAACTCCTGGAGCATGGCCGCGGCGGTAAACGCAACCAACCCAAAGCAGGTAAGCGCGAGTGGGAGCTGGATCTTGTCCGACGTGAACGCTGAGCGGACACGCCACTCGGGGAGAAGGATGGCGACGAGTCCAACAGTCGCAATGGCCGCGAGGAGCGGGAACAAGAATTGGTCGACGAGCTTCTTCCTCGTCGTCGCCCGCCAGGCCAAGAGGGGACCCGCGCCCGTGAGAAAGAGCAGCGTGAGACCGACGGGGATCATCCACTTGTTGAAGAAGGGCGGCCCCACCGTGATCCGCTGCTTGACGATCCATTCCGAGAAGGTGGGAAACATCGTCGCAAACAGGACAAAGAAGGCTGCGGCGAGGAGGATCCAGTTGTTCAGGAGAAAAACGAACTCCCTGGAGACCATGGACTCGATTTCATGGGCCGAGCGGAGTCGTGGCAGGCGGTAAATGACGAGTCCAAAGGAGACGATCAAGATCACCGCCATGAAGATGAGGAACAGCACGGCCAGCTCGTTGTCCTGCCCGAAGGCGTGGACCGACTGAACCACGCCCGATCGGGTGAGGAACGTGCCCACGATGGTCAAGAAGAACGTCAAGATCACGAGGACGACGTTCCATACCTTGAGCATCCCCCGTCGCTCTTGGATCATTACCGAGTGAAGGAATGCGGTCGCGGTAAACCACGGCAGTAACCCCGCGTTCTCGACCGGGTCCCAGGCCCAGTATCCCCCCCACCCGAGCTCTTCGTAGGCCCAGATCCCGCCCAATGTGAGCCCTAGGGATAGGAAGAACCACGCCACGATCACCCACACGCGAACCGAGTGGAGCCATGAGTCGTCGAGGCGACCGGACGCCAGCGCCGCGATACAAAACGCGAAGGGAACGGTCATCCCGACGAAGCCCAAGTACAAGGCGGGCGGATGGATGACCATCCAGTAGTTCTGCAGGAGCGGGTTAAGCCCCTTTCCATCAAAGGGCGGGGTCGTGAGGAAGGTCGCAAACGGGTTCTTGCTGTAGAGGAGCACCGCCAAAAAAAACGCACTCACCGCCGAAACGGTGGCAATGACATAGCCGATGAGGTCTCGGTGCCGATGCCGATTCAAGTACACGGCGATCGCCGAAAAGATCGACAGCACCGATACCCAGAACAAGAGGGAACCGTCCAGCCCGCCCCAGTACGCGGTGATCTTGTAGAAAAGCGGCATGGACGTGTCGCTGTAATGGGCGACGTACTTGATCGTGTAGTCATGGCCGAGGAACGCATAGATCATCAGCGACGACGCGAGCGCCATGAGGGCGGAGAAGGCCCACGCAGCGTAAATCGCGCTGGTGACGAGGCGCGGGCGGTTCTGCCTTTGCCCCACAATAGAAGCCGCGAGCGCGTAGCCGTTCACGAGAAAACCGGCGAGGAGGGACAGGGTCCCGAGCGCCGCGACGGGGGAATGGGGCAGCTGGAACGCGGAGTCTACTGGCATGGGGGCTTTGGGGTCCTTGGGGTCCTACCGCTGGCCGTTGTACTTCGATGGGCACTTGGCGACGATGCCGGCTTCCCCTTCGGTCGCTTGGAAAACGAATTGATCGCCCTCCTTGATCAGGTGACCCTTGACGACGGTCTCGGCTTGGTCCTTGAAGGTGTCGGGCGCGACCCCGGCATGGCGCACGTCGATGATTTTTCCCTGGCGTTCGAGCTGAAACGTGCGGTGGGTCTTTTGGTCGCGGATCTCCACGCGGATTGACCCAGGGACCACGTAGCCGTGGACAGATAGGTTCTTCTGCGCCAGCCAGTGATCCGGCTGTTTCATCATGTCCTCGACGTACAGGTACATCCCCACGTCACCGACCGACTGGGACGCGATGAACGCGATGCCGCCCAGCGCGAGCGCTGCGGTGACCAGGATCTTGAAGTGCTTGCTCTTCATTGTTGTCCTCCCGGCAAGGCGCCGTGCTCCGCCGGTCAACGGTGAGCTTAGCACGCCCCCTGCCGACGGCACTGATTGTGAGCCCCGTCAGTTCACCACGCTAACCACCGATGGTGACCATGTGCTTCCGCGGTCCCCCGCACCCCGTGGTCGAGAACTCATGCCCCATCCGCTTTCCCATGAGCGCTCCCCGAATAGCCGCGAGAATGGCGGCGTCCTTGGTCTCCCCTGCCATTGGTCCGCGCACGATCCGGCGCAGGTCGACATCGTCGTCGTGGGCAAGACAGGTGTGGAGTCGCCCCGTCGCAGACAGGCGCACGCGGTTGCACGTGTCACAAAAATGCTCCGACATGGCCGAGATAATCCCGACCTTGCGGTGGGGTTCCCCCTTGACGCGCCAGTACCTGGCTGGACCCACGACCACCCGAGCCGCCACCGGCGCATCCTCTTCTAACGGACGTCCCACGTGGGCCTGGACGAGGGCGCGAATCTCGGCGGCAGTGAGAAGAGATCCGGGTGCGAACAGCGACCCGTCGGACATCGGCATCCACTCGATGAACCGCGGCACGATGCCCCGCGCCCAAGAGAAATCGCACAGGGTACCCACCTCGTCGTCATTGAACCCCTTGAGCGCGACGACGTTGATCTTGAGGGGACGGATGCCCGCATCCATGGACGCTTTGATTCCAGCCACCACGGAGCCCAGGTCCCCCCGTCGGGTAATTGCCCGAAACCTGGCAGGATCGAGCGTATCGACGCTGATGTTCATCCCGGTGAGCCCCGCGCGCGCCAGGTCCTCCGCGAGCTCGACCAGCCGATGACCGTTGGTGGTCATGACCACGTCCTCGATGCCGGGAATGCGGGCCAGCCTCTCGACGCACTTGATGACATCCCGCCTCACCGTGGGCTCACCGCCAGTCAACCGGACACGGCGCACTCCCACGCTGGCGAACACGCGAACGATCTGCTCCAGCTCTTCGAACGATAGGATCTCGTCACGCGGGAGGAGGTCCGAGCGATCTTGTGGCATGCAGTACGTGCAGCGGTAGTTGCACCGATCGGTCAGGGAAACCCGCAAGTACGTGACCCGCCTCGAGAATGCGTCGGCGAGCTCCCCCTTTGAATGCGTGATGACCGGTAGGTGCATGGACTGGCTCATGTCACTTCTTCTTGAGCTCGCCGACAAGGTGCCCTAGCTCGGGCGCAATCAGCTTCTCCATGGCCAGCCTCACGGCCTTTGTCGAGCCCGGCATGGCAAAAATCAGCACCTCCCCGCGCGTCCCCGCCACGGCCCGGGAAGCCAAGGCCTTGGAGCCAATCTCCTGGTAGGACAGGAATCGAAAGAGCTCGCCGAATCCGGGGAGGGTCTTCTCGAGCAAGCCGGCGATAGCCTCATAGGTGGTATCTCGTCCAGCAATTCCCGTGCCTCCGCTTGTCAGGATGGCGTCCACCCCTGCACTTTCGCAGAGCGCGCGGCACCTGGCCCGCACCTGGTCCGGCTCATCAGGGAGAACTCCGTACCCAACGACTTCGTGGCCCGCTCCTTCGGCCATCGTGCGGAGGGTTCGGCCGCTCTCGTCATCATCGGGGGTTCGGGTGTCGGAGACGGTGAGAACGTAAACCCTGGCTTTTCGCGGCGCGGCATGAGCCATGGTCGGAGTGATACCATATCCGATGGACGCTGGGCTTAGACGCGTTACAACTGTCGTGTGAAGGGAAGGTCTATCGAAGGCTTCTGGATTATCTTGGTCCAAGAAGACGGACAAAAGGTTCCCCTCCTTGCCCGGGCCGGGCATGGCCTGTACCTACTGGCTTTTCGCAGCGGGCAGATGGCAAGGAAGTTCGTGCAAGAGAAAGCCGTCGCCGGGGCCGAAACCCGCATGGTCGTGAGCGCGAATTCAGCAGAAATCCTCACGCTCGTGCAGCAGCGCGGCGTGACCTCGGTGCTCATTGATTATGACTCCGCCACCAACACGTACAGGGAAGCAGAGCTGATTTTCTAGCCCTAGCGCAGGAAGTGCAGTCGTTCCTTGGCCTCGTGAAAATCCTGCGCGCGAAGGGCGCGCGCGTGGTAATCGAACGGGCATGACACCCACGGTCCACGTCATTGGTCATCCGCTCGTCCAGCACAAGCTCACCCTCATGCGGAAGAAGCAGACGAGCACCAAGTCGTTTCGCGCCCTGCTCGAGGAAATCAGCATGCTCCTGGCGTACGAGGTCACGCGCGACCTCCCGCTTTGCACCGAGGACATCGAGACCCCGCTCGCCCCGATGAAGGCCCCGGTGATCGCAGGGAAGAAGATCGTCATCGTTTCCATCTTGCGGGCTGGAAACGGGATCCTCGACGGCATGCTGCACATCCTCCCGTCAGCGCGTGTCGGGCACATTGGCCTGTACCGCGATCCCAAGACCCTCCAGGCCGTTGAGTACTACTACAAGGTGCCCGAGGACCTCCACGAGCGCGACGTGATGCTGGTGGATCCCATGCTCGCCACCGGCAACTCGGCGGTGGCGGCGGTAACGCGTCTCAAGAAATCGAAGCCCAAGTCGATCAGGTTCGCATGCCTCCTCGCCGCCCCAGAGGGTATTGAAACGCTCCGCGCCCATCATCCCGACGTGCATGTCTTCACGGCGGCGGTCGACGAGCGGCTCAACGACCACGGCTATATCTTGCCGGGGCTCGGGGACGCCGGGGATCGCCTTTTTGGAACGCGCTGATCGCCAAGAAAAGGCAAAAAAGTTGCCCGGTCCGTGGGGCGGCCCGAGGATGTCCCCATGTCCGAGCGCTCCGTGGTCGTACGCCGCCGCATTGTCGCCCACCGCCGGGCGGTGGAGCTCCGCCCGGCCCTCCCCGGGCCGTTCGTCAAGTGGGCAGGCGGAAAGTCAAAGCTGCTCGACGAGCTAACGTCCAGGGCGCCTCGCGATTTTGTTCGCTACTTCGAGCCGTTCGTGGGCGGTGGCGCCCTCTTCTACAAGCTCCTTCCTCGAGCCGCCGTCCTGTCGGATGCCAATCCAGAGCTCATTGGCTGCTATCGAGCCGTTCGTGGCCACGTCGAGGAAGTGATCGCTCGTCTCGCAGACCATGCGGCAAGCCATGGGGAGGACTACTACTACTCGATGCGCGAGCGATGGAACGCGGGGCTCGGGCCCGTCGGTAGCGCCGAGCGGGCCGCCGCGTTCATCTACTTGAACAAGACCTGCTACAACGGCCTTTGGCGGGTAAATAGCAAGGGGCTGTTCAACGTCCCCATGGGGCGCTACGCCAAGCCGAGCATCCTCGACGCGGCCGGTCTTCGCGCGTCGTCTCGAGCGCTTGGGCGGGCGCACCTCGAGGTGGCGCCTTTCTGTCACGTGCTCGAGCTGGCGAAGGCCGGGGATTTCGTGTACTTCGATCCGCCTTATCAGCCGGTGAGCCAGACCGCGTATTTCACCAGCTACACGTCAAATCGCTTCGACTCGTCGGATCAGGAGCGGCTCGCGGGCGTCTTCCGTCTCCTTTCTGCCAGGGGGTGCGCCGTCATGCTGTCAAACAGCGACACGCCGCTCATCCACCGTCTTTATGCAGGGTTTCGCATCGATCGCGTCTTCTGTGCCCGGGCGATCAGCAGCAGGGGTGACGCCCGAGACCCCGTCCCTGAGGTCATCGTGACCAACCGGTTTTGAACGCCGGCGGCTCCCCGGGAATCTGACCGACATGAGGACCATTGTTCGCATTTCCGCATTCCATGTCGGCGTTCTTGGACTGACTCTCGGCTGTGGGGGAAAGCTAGAAACCGACGTCTCCAACACCGACGGTGGCGCTCACCGGACAGACTCGTCCCAGCCGGACTCGTCCCGACCAGATTCTTCCCAGCCACCCAACACGGGCGGACGCTACTTCCCGGCAGGCGCCGTGTGGTACCAGGACATCAGCAACGCCAATCTGGATTCCGAATCCGCGCAAATTACTCGCTGGCTCCAGGATAACGGCGGCTGGGGCCAGGGCCGCATCCAGATTGATTTCTCCCTGGACGTCCTTGAGGCCACCGACGGCACCCCCTTTCGCAATTTCGAGGCGACCGATGATTTCTTCAGCCCCGATTGCGACAGGGTGCCGTTCCCCGTGCCTCCCGGAGGAAACCTGGAGGGAGAAGAAGGCTACCAATGCGACGGCGACGGCGACTGCCACCTGATCGTCGTGGATCGCAAGTCCTCCAAGCTCTACGAGATGTGGCGAGCGAACATCACTGGGGACACGTTTTACGGCGGTTGTGCGGTGGTCTGGGACATGACTCGCGTCTACGGCCCAAAGGGTCGCGGCGAGCAGTGCACGAGCGCCGACGCAGCGGGGTATCCCATTGCCCCCCTCCTCTTCACTGCCGACGAGGTCGCCGCGGGTTCGATCGACCATGCCATTCGGTTCATCCTCCCGAACAGCCGCATTCGTAGGGACGCGTACGTGCACCCAGCCACCCATGCCGCGGGAAGCGGGCCCCGTGAAGCGGTCCCCTACGGCACGCGTTGGCGCCTGCGAGCCAGCTACCCGGTGGATTCACTGCCTGTAGGGGCAAGGGTCGTGGCGCGAGGACTGCAGCGCTACGGCATGCTTCTCGCTGACGGAGGGCAGATCGCGCTTACCGCTCAGAGCGACCGTCACACCCGCGCCAAGTGGGAAGGGCTCCTCGGTGCGCGCGACCTGGCGGCGATTCAGCCGACGGATTTTGAGATTGTGGAAGCAGGAGAGAGGATTCCGCTCACGTTTGACTGCGTTCGTGAGCCTTAGAGCGTCCACGCAAGAAATACCTCCTAGCACTCCTGGCCGCGAAACCGCTGCGCGAGACCTGTCCGGCCGACAGGACGCTCCCGCTATGGCTTGCCCTCCCAAACCGCACTAACCCTGCGCTTAGCAAGAGCGCTTCGGGCAGTTAGGCTTGGACATGATGCACTGGTGTACAGGTTGCACGCCGTATCGCGGACCTGTGTTATGAGTGTGCGCTCTCGCGCGCTCGCGAGCCATGCAAGCCGCCTTTCACAAAGGCGCAGAGGATACAGATGATTGACCCACGTTCTTCCAGCGCTCCCCATCCTCGAAGCTGCCTCATACTCCTTGCCTCAATCGTCGCCGCGGCCGTGATCCTCGTCGCGACGACACGAACGGCCGAGGCAATTCCAGCGTTTGCCCGCCGCTACGAGACGAGCTGCCAGACGTGCCACCTCGTGTTCCCGCGCCTGACGCCGTTCGGCGAGGCCTTCCGACGCAACGGGTACCGGTTCCCCGAAGGGGGTGACGCCCTTTCTGAGAAAGAGGAGCCCCTCCCGCTAGGCGCCGAGGCACAGCGAGATGTGTGGCCCAAGGTCGTCTATCCTGGACAGCTTCCGGGACGCTTGCCGCTATCCATTCTCTTGGACTCGAAGGCGGCCCTGGGGCCCCACATCGAAGGTCATGGCGCCGCACTCGGTGCATCCACTGGCACGGGCCACGACGAACACGCGCACAACGAGGCGGCAGGGGCACACGCGGATGCCGAGACCAAGCTGGACTTCTCCCAGCTCGGGGTTCAAGCCAGGTTGCTCTCCGGTGGAACGTTCGGCGACGTGGCGAGCTTCTTCGCGTCCATTTCATTCGGCGGTCATGCGGCTGTGGAAGTCGAGCGGGCGTGGGTGACGTTCCATCCCGCGGGTCCGACCGCGCTCCACGTGAGGGTGGGCAGCTTCGAGCCGTCGCTGCACGGCATCACGATCCACCGCGGGATCTTTGGGCACATGCTTCGGCTGACCTCGACCACGGTGGAAGGCAACGCCTTTGCGCCCGAGCCGAGGCTCCAAGGGGTTGAGCTCTCAGGAGTTGCCGGTGGTCGCGCCGGGTGGGTGCTTGGCGCGGTCCAGAATAACGTGCCCGCGGAGGACGTCCTAAAGGACGTGTATGCCCGCGCTGAGTTCAAGCTCGGAGGCATGCGCCTCGACGGCGTCGGTCACGAGGCCGCGTCGGCTGCCTGGCGCGAGCGCAGCTTCACCCTCGGAGCCTCGGGGTACGTGGGTAACGCCACAGCGACATTCGACCTCCCGGTCCTGGGTGGCGGTACCGTTCCCTCGTCCCACGAGGATGAGTTCGTGCGCGTTGGCCTCGACGCCCACGCGGTGTTCGACGACCTTCTCGTGGACGCGGTACTTGTACGCCAAAAGCACGACCAGCCAACAGGGACAAAAGATGATTCACGAACGCTTGACCTAGCCTTTGCCGAGCTCACGTACGTCACGTGGCCGTGGCTATTTCCGTCTCTGCGCTTTGAGGCCGCTCGGCTCGGCGGAGGAAGCAGCCAGGACGACGCGACCAGCTGGATAGGCGTTCTTGGCCTGAATGCCGTGGTGCGCCCCAACTTGTCCCTGCGGGGCGAGGCCTCGGTGGGCGCTGATCCTGGTGATGACGCCGGCTTCCGCTTCGCGGCACTGAGCGTGACGACTGCTTTCTAGTTGCAGTTCATCGATTGGAGGAGAGTCATGCTGCGAATGAAATGGTTAGTAGTGGTCGCCTTGGCTGCTTTCACCCTCGGCGCGGGCTTGGCTCACGCCCAGGAAAAAACTGGCGAGATCGTCGGCAGCATTGTTGCGCCCGTGCCCAAGCACCGTGCCAACGCCATTGTGCATGTGAAAAACGCCGGCTCTGGCACCTCCACGGCCAAGGTGAAGATGGATCAGAAAGGGCTCATCTTCGTTCCGCGCGTGCTCCCTATCCAGAAAGGCACCACCGTCGAATTCACGAACTCCGACCCCACCGGGCACAACGTCTTCACGCCCGACGGCGACAAGTACGACCTGGGGACTTGGCCCAAGGGCGACTCTCGCAAGTACACCTTCACCAAGGCGGGTGTATTCCGCCAGCTCTGCCGCGTCCATGACGACATGATCGCGTTCATCGTGGTGCTCGACACGAAGTACTTCGCGGTGAGCGACAAGAACGGACAATTCAAGCTGAGCGGGCTTCCTCCAGGTGACTACACGCTGAGCACCTGGCACGAGAAGCTTGGCGCGAGCGACGTGACGGTCAAGGTGACCGCGGGCCAAGCGGCCAAGGTCGATATCACCCTTGGGGCAAAGAAATAGGTCGGGACATGTCGGCGAGCGAGACTGCATCTGCTGCAAAGGAGAGCCCCAAGCCGTCTTCCAAGGAAGACCCCAAGCTGTCGACAAAGGAAGGCACGACCCGTCGATCCCTTCTCCTGGGGATTGGCTGGGCGACTCTTGGACTCGGCACCCTGGAGTCGCTCTGGTCTACCATTAGGTTCGCCCGGGCGCCGGTGTCCTACGGTGCCCCTCTCAAGTGGACCTTGGGAACGCTAGAGCGATTCGCGCCGGGCGTTGCCGTGTTCTTCGAGAAGGCACGCGTCTTTGTCACGCGCGAAAGGCGGGGGGTGCGCGCCATGTCCGCCGTCTGCACGCACTTGGGGTGCACGGTCAGGAGAGAGGGGCAGGGTTTCCTATGCCCCTGCCATGGCAGCCGTTATGACGAAGAGGGGCACGTCGTCTCGGGCCCCGCGCCCAAGTCGCTGGCCTACTACCATCTCGAGCAGGACAAGCGGGGCAGGCTGGTGGTCGACCTTGCACGTCCGGTTTCTCCAGAGGAGCGCCTGAAGGTGGGATGACCATGCGGACGCTCCTGAAGCGCATTCGTGACTCCGTATTCCGCGTGGGTTGGCCAAGAGACGAGCGCTCGGCCGTGCGGGCCATGATCTCGTCGGTGACCTTGCACATCCACGCTCCCAAGGTTCGCCCCTCCACACTTCGCTTCCGCGCCACCTGGACACTCGGGCTTGTCTCATTCCTCCTGCTTGGGATCCTCACGATCACCGGCATCTACTTGATGTTCTATTACTCCCCCCACCCGGTGGCCGCGTTTCGATCCATGAAGGACCTGGCCTTCGTGGTCCCCTTTGGCACCATCACCCGCAACATGCACCGCTGGGGCGCGCACGCCATGGTGATCGTGGTGACGACGCACATGCTCAGGGTCTTTCTCTCGGGTGGGTACAAGCCTCCCCGCGAAGCCAACTGGGTCGTGGGGGTCATGCTCTGGGTGCTCACGCTCGGGCTCTCGTTTACCGGGTACCTCCTCCCGTGGGATCAGCTCGCGTTTTGGGCGGTCACGGTGGGCGCCAACATGGTCGGTACCATCCCTGGAATCGGGGACTCCCTTCGGACCCTGCTCCTCGGGGATCACTCCGTCGGTGAGTCAGCGCTGCTTCGTTTCTACGTGCTCCACTGCGTCGTGCTCCCATCGCTCGTAGGCGGCTTGGTGGCGTTCCACATCTTCCGCGTGCGCAAGGACGGGGGGCTCGTCACGTCGGAACACGAGCACGAGGCTGCGAAAGAATCGGCGGGCAAGGGAAAAGGCGATGGTCCCAAGCTCGTGCCCTCATGGCCGCACCTGGTGTACCGCGAGCTCACCGTCACACTCGTGGTAATCGTGGGGCTCCTCGTGGCCTCCCTTTGGTTCCACGCGCCCCTCGAGCCCGAGGCGGACCCAACGCGGACGCCCAACCCGGCAAAGGCTCCTTGGTACTTCCTCGGGGTGCAGGAGCTCGCGCATTATTCGGCGTTCTGGGGCGGCGTCTTCATCCCTGCGGCAATCGTCTTTGGCCTCTGCGCGGTTCCGTATTTTGATCGGGATGTCAAGGGCTCGGGGCGCTATTTCCCAAGGGAGCGCTGGCTCGCCAATAGCCTCTTCATTGCATTGCTGGTGTTCCTCACCGTCGTCACCGTGGTGGGGACCTACTTCCGCGGGCCCGGATGGGCTTTCATGTACTGGCCGTATTGAGAGGCACCCCCATGGACAACTTCCGTTCCCCATGGATTGACGCCACTTTCGCATCCTCAGCCATCGCCATCGTTGTTCTATGCGGAGTCACGATTGGACGCGAGTCAAGGCGCCCTGTCCGCGTCGACCAGCGATTAATCCCAGCCCTCGGAGTCATCGATCGCTGCGAGACCTGCCATGACCCCTCTCTACACCCAGGTGATTGGACGGAGACCCACGCAGTGGAGCGCATGGGCTGCACCCCGTGTCATGGTGGGCAAGGGCTCGCGACGAATGCCAGGGATGCCCACACGGCGCGGCCGGACTGGGAGCATCCCCTTTACTCTCCACTCGAGCGAGAGGCCGCTTGCGGGCAATGCCATCTCGGCGAGCAAGTGCGAGGCGCGCCCCTGCTTTCTCGCGGGAGGAGGGCGCTCGCGGAACGAGGGTGCGCCGGTTGTCACGAGCTCCCTGGAATCGCGGTGGCCACGCCGGCCCCGGAGCTCGCGGGGGTAGCAAGCAAGCTGAAGCCAGCGTGGGTCCGTGCTTGGCTTGCGAACCCAGCGGCGATCGATCCGGCCCATACCATGCCTCGCTTTTCCCTCGACAAGAACCAGATCGAGGCGCTCACGGCCTTCCTCTTTTCACTCAAGGGACCCGAAATCCGGCCAATGCCCGCCGAGCTGCAAGGCGACTCGGACAGAGGCCGGGTCGCGGTGGCGACGCGGAGATGCGCTACCTGCCACACGGTCGAGGGGCGTGGGGGCGCCTTTGGAACGAGCCTGGACGCGTCGGGGGTCAAGCTCGACCCCACCTGGGCGTGGAATTACCTCACCGACACGCACCGCATCCGTCCACTCACGCAAATGCCGGGATTCCGGCTTCCCGAAGGCGAAGCTGCGGACATCGTCGCGTACTTTGGGGAGCAGCTCGTTCCCGACACGCCAGAGCTTCCGTGGGCAAGCACCGAGGGAGAGGTGAAGCCCGAGCTCGCGAAGCAGGGTGAGGCGCTTTTTGCCGAGCTCGGTTGCCGTGGTTGCCACCGCGTGGAGGGCATGACGCTCGAGCCCGTGGCCATGGCACTGGGTGAAATGGGCGACCGCCGGCTCGCGGATCTTCCGCGGGGTGTGGGCCTCGAGCCCGCCCGTGACCTTCCCACCTGGATAGCCGAGAAGGTCACCAAGCCCAGGGCGTTTGACCTGCCGGGCGTCAAGGCAGGCCGGATGCCAGCATTCAACATCGCCGCTGCCGAGTCTACGGCGATAGGCGTTGCCCTGGCTGCGTTGCGCACGAATATCCCTCCTGCGGCGTACCTGCGGTCGAGTGAGCGCCAACCGATTGCCATTCCCCGGGGCGAGACGGCCCGACTCGTTGACCGCTGGAGGTGCCTGGTGTGCCACCGCCTAGGGGATGCTGGGGGCGACATCTCTCGCGTTCCATTGGACGGTGAGGGTTCACGGGTCAAGCAGGCATGGCTCGAGAGTTTCCTCCGGGAACCAGTGACCCTGCGCATGGACCAGCCCGAGCGCATGCCAGTTCTCGGAATCTCCCAGCAAGAAGCATCGCTGCTCGCCAGCTGGATTGTCTCGTCGCTCGGAGATGACCGCATCACGGAAGAGGCGCCTCCTTTGCCCGAAGAGATTGCGAGCGGGCGGAAGCTCTACGCCGAGCGTGGATGCCCCACGTGTCACATTGCCGAGGGGCAAGGGACCATGAAGGGGCCCGTGCTCGACGGTGCGCGAGAGCGCCTGCAGTTCGGATACGTCTCGGCCCTGCTTCGCATCGGACCGGCCGTCGTACCAGGCGGCCGCCATCCTGAGGCCGTTTATCCCCAAGCCGAAGCCCGCAAGATGGCGGCCTACGTGTGCTCCCTGGGAACAAGGGACAGCGCCGCTCCATAGCCGATCGCAGGCAGAATCGCCATTTCAGATTTTGGGCATTTTTAAGCCCTCTCTTCCTCAGCGGCAGGTATACGTGATCCAAGCGCCTGCCGGCGCCCGAGGAGGATTCGCAATGCATCTCCAGGATTGGCGCATTACGTCATTCACAGCGCTCGTCTCGGCTAGTTGGGTGGCCTGTAGCGTGCCATCAGGGGACCGAATTGACGGTCTCGGGGAAATCGTCCTCCCAAGCACATATCTTGGCGACGAGTCGACGAGCGTGGGCAAGCTCCCACACGCGAGCAAGCTCTATCGAATGGGCTTGCCGGTCGCGCGAATGATTGTCGAAGACCCCAATATAGACTCCACCTGCACGGCCTTTCTCGTGACGCGAAGCATCGCGATCACCAACCATCACTGCACGCTCGCGCCGGGCGCGTCCTACGCCACATTTCGGTTCCATCACGAGACCGACGAGGCCGACAATCCGGTAGATGACGTGCGCACCTCCGGCTCCCTAATCGCATCCAACCAGGATCTCGACGTGGCGCTTTATCAGCTTAACGGTGCGCCCGGGCAGCGCTTTGGTACCGTGCGAATAGCCATGGAATCACCTGTAGTGGGCCAGGAGCTCGTCTCCATCTCACACCCGTCGAAGATGCCCAATGGATTCGTGCAACCTGGGCACTCCATTACACCTTCGGGGCCAAAGGTCTATTCCATCCAGGATTGTTACATTAGCGCCTTGGACGACACCTATGCCTGGCATCGCTGCGACACCGACGGAGGCAGCTCAGGATCGCCGCTCTTCCTTCGGGACGGTCGCGTCATTGCCCTGCACCATTGGGGAGGAGCGACCGGGCAAGACCCCAACAGCCAGAACCGCGCGGTGCGCATGGACAGGATACTCGACTGGCTTGATGACATGGGCGTGTCCATCAGCGAGAGCCCCGACATGCCGGGTACCTCGACCTCATCTCGGGATTACGATGGAGATGGCAGGAGCGATATTGCACTGGCCGCCTGGGATGGAAATGCCTCAAGCGAGGCACAGCCTTGGGATATCGCAAGAAGCACGGGGTCGTCATTCTTACCATCGACCTCGTGGTCATCGAGTATTGGTGTACAGGGCGGGAGAACCCTACCCGGTGATTTCAATGGCGACAAGAAGGACGACCTCCTCTATTTCAAGGAGATCAACGAGACCACGACCGAGCTGTGGGTTTCGCTGAGCACGGGTTCATCCCTTGCCCCATCGAGTCTCTGGGGGACTGCAACCGTCATTGCGCACAATACAGCGGTGGTAGGCGACTTCAATGGCGACGGGAAGGACGACCTGACACTTGCCCAATGCGATTTTACGTGCAATTGGATCGTCACTCTCTCCTCGGGATCGGCATTCGGATCGCCCGCTACGTGGAGCACGGGTGCCGGATATGACACCGACTACGTCCGTGCCGGTGACGTGACCGGAGACGGCTACGACGATATCGTCCTTGGCGCTTTGGGGCAAAATGGCCTGAGCTTCAGCGTCCTTTCTCCAAAGATGTGGTCGAAACGCCCCGCGCCCTATCCCTCCCTCGGGTACAGCTTTGTCTACGACCCGCACTTCGTGCTGCTCTCCTCATGGGGTAGCGACCTCGCGGGCGTGAACGATCGCCTGGTTGTGGCCGATGCCACCGGCGACCGCAAGGCGGACCTCGTCGTTCTCCGTCGTCGGTCTGTGAGCATCTTCGGCGTCGTAGTGCCAATTACCGTGGTAGCTGTTGCACCGAGCGATGGGATCCGATTTGCGCCTCCCACCACGTGGACGAGCACGATCGCTCATCCCGCCACCACGATGCTGGTAGGTGATTTCACGGGCGATGGGAAAGCCGACTTGGCGATTGCCTACCTTTCGGGAGGCACCAGGGACCTGTTTCTCCACCGTTCGACGGGCTCGAGCTTTGGCGCTATTGAGCAATGGGCCTCGGGCATCGGCGGTGTCCATCAAGCCGTCTACTAGCTTTCCGTTCAGTAAAGAACCCGTGAAAGCCAGAGAGGCCCAGCCGACCGCGTGTCGACTTGACTGTCCACTCCTGCGGCGCTTCTGCCCCCTTCTTCGCAGGCCCGGCTCGAGCCTCCCGAAATCCCACGCATTCCGCCTGCTCCATGAGTGGCGTCCTTCTTGCTCGGTGGGTGAAAAGCAGCATGACGAAATCAAGGACATCGGTTCAGATCCATTTGGTCGGCATTGCCCTGGTCTTCTCGGTTGCTCTGTCAGCCTGCGATGGCTCGGGCACAGACAGCGGTGGACGATCTGCCATCTCATCGACAACGAGGGCGACTCATTGCGCGTTATGGGACCCCGATTGCGAGGAACGAGTCAGTTGCTCCTCTGCTAGGGATTGCCTCCGATTCTCCGACGACTGTAATTTCGCGTCCTGCTCAGGGGGATACTGTAGCAAAACACGCATTGCCGATGGGACCTCGTGCAACGACGGGAATCCCTGTAGCACTGCGTCCTCCTGCCGCCTGGGCCGCTGTCTCGGAACTGCCTGGAGCCCAAGTGGGACGGCTTGTGACGTGACCCATCAGCGACGGCGGGATGATTTCCGTGGGCGCGCCCGGCAGGATCGGGTGCGACATGGAGGTGTCGAGTGGCAAGAGGACGAAGGATCGAGGACGAGAGCGAGGCGCAGCGGTGCTTGCT
>JACQUZ010000143.1 GCA_016210055.1 Deltaproteobacteria bacterium
AGCTCCACCAGAGCACGCGCCGTCGGTGCCGCCTTCTGCTCACGCCGTCGAGCCCGTGCCGGAGCGCTCGTCCCCCGGCGCCCGAGATTCACCTGCCATGCGTGCAGCGAGCGACCATCAATACCGTGCGCGCGCGCCCACTCGCCCGCATTCCGTCCCGCTCGTCTTGCCGCGAGCAAGCACCGCTGCGCCTCGCTCTCGTCCTCGATCCTTCGTCCTCTTGCCACTCGACACCTCCATGTCGCACCCGATCCTGCCGGGCGCGCCAACGGAAATCATCCCGCCGTCGCTGATGGGTCACGGCGCGCTTGCGATCGGCCAGGGTGACGGTGGCGAAGATCGCGATCGCCGAGACCCACGCAATGGCAATCGCGGCGATAGACGCCGCGGGTGGGGGTGCATCGGGAACCAGCCCAAGCAGCGCACGTGCGCGGGGATGGCTGACGACGAAATAGCCGTAGGGCAACCAACAACCAAGGTAGAGGCACCACTTGTCGAGGTGGAATGCAGAACGCGACTGGTCGCCGGTACGCGTTTTGTACAGTGCCAGGAATCCATAGTGCTGCCGAACCACGTGGTAGTATCCGTAAACGGTTGCGACCCCAAGGAACAGGAGGAAGGCGTCATGGGATCCAGTGACCACATCGACGAGAAGGCATGCGGGCCCGATTGCGAATGACAAGAGTGAACCCAACAAGAGCAGACGTCGGCCTTTCCATGCTTGCCGATCAAAATACGTTCGCGTGTACGCGGCCATCATGTGCGGGCCATCAAAGCCAAGGAGCCAAAGCCACCAGAGTGGGACAATCCACGCGGGCTTGCTGAGCGCCAGACCGACGGCCGTTAGCCCAAGCGCAGCGCCTCCAAATACCCAAGTGAGATCGAACCGACGGCTCACGATCCAGGGCGAAGATGGGGAGTTGGCGGTCAGGCGTGCCACTTGAATACCCGCAAGCTCAGGCCGAACCCAGCCACCATCCACAACGCCATCACGCCAAGCCCGGGTGCGACGCTGGCGATGTTATCGACGCCATACAGCAATACCGCCCGCAAGAGACGAACCATTTGGGTCGATGGAAGCACCGAGCCAAATGCTGACAGCCAACGGGGAAGGGTATCAAGGGGGAAAAAGAGTTCGGACAAAAGAATGAGTGGGATGTTGACTGCGCTGATCACATCGACCACCAGGTCCTCGGTCCGGATGAGGCAAGCGAGCGCAAATCCCAAACCGAGAAACGTGAGGAGCCCAAGCGCAGAGATCACGCCCGCCCAGAGGATTGCCGCCGGGCTGAAGCGCATTCCAAAGCCAATCCAGGCAGTCGTGATCAAGAGCGCCAGCTGGACCAGCACCAACAGGGCGCGACTGGTGATTTGGGCACCGATAAAGGTGGCCTTGCCCATCGGCGTGGTGGCCAGCTTCTTCAGGAAACCGTTTTGGCGACTGAGCACCAAGGCATAGCCCATCCCAAAGAGGCCCGAGAGCAGCACCGAAAACGCGAGCGCTCCGGGAAAGAGGTACTGCACGTAGCCCCATTTGGGAACGTCAAGCACCTCAACCCTTGGTGTGTCGGGAAGTACCTCGGCCAAACCGCGCCCGAACAGTTGATCCCGAGGACCAACGATGAGCCGAAGTGACGGGGTTCTCACCTCAGTCGCGAGCAATATTACGGCGTTGGCCATGCGGGCGCGCAGTTTGCCCATCGCCACCGCCTCGTTCGGCACTATCTCGACGCGTACTTCCTCGAAGGAAGCTAGTGCCATTCGGACCGCAGCGATCGATGGGTCCGCGCTGTCAGCCGTACCCACGATGGCCAGGGTGCGCCGTTCGAAAGGGTGGCCATTCATGAAGACGAGCCCGAGGCCAAGCATCAAGGCGACGGGGAAAAAGATGACGAAACCAGCGGAGCTCTTGCTTCGAAGTACGTCGAGGACGCGAAGTCGCGTGAGCACCAGAAACGCCTTCAAGGGTGCCCCTCCAACTCGCCGTTTCGCATCGTCACCGCGCAAAAATGAAAAAACGCAGCCTCGAGGCCACCGCCACGCTGTTCAGCCTCAGGAACCGCGGCAACGAGTTCCGTGCGAGAACCGTGGGCCCGCACCTTTCCGCCAACAAGAAATAGGAGGTGGTCGCAGAGCTCATCCGCCTCGCGAAGATCATGAGTCGTCAGCACCACCGTCCGCTCTTTGGCCAGCTGTGACAAAAGTTCACCGATGCGACGCTTCCCGTCGGGATCCAGGTGTGCCGTGGGCTCGTCAAGGAACAAGAGGTCCGGATCGTGAACTACTGCGGTAGCGATGGCCAGACGCGCGGCTTCACCCCCCGAAAGACGGGCGACGGGCACCCGCATCCGGTCCTCGAGCTTGGCGAGTTCCAAGATCCGTTGGGCACCCTCTGCCACGCCGTACACAGCCGCGAACAGGTCGGCATACTCCTTGGCGGTGGCGCGTTCGAGCTGGGGCTCTTTCTGCAGCACGACACCCACCCGACGGCGTGGATAGGGATGCGGCGCTTCGCTGAAAAGACGATAGGTCCCGCCCGTTGGCTCTTTCAGTCCTTCCAGAATGTCGAGGAGTGTCGTCTTGCCTGCCCCGTTCGGCCCCAGAATACCGGTAATGCCGGGGCCTTCGATTGAGAAGCTGACGCCGTCAAGCGCAACGGTATCGCCGAATCTCTGCGTGAGTTTTTCCGCGAGGACTACCTCGCCCCGCTCGTGTGGCATGGCTCGATCAGGATAGTGCGTCAGGCAGCTCGCCGCAGCTGTAGATTTCCGAAGCCGCCCCAATGCCGCTTACCCCTCTGGCGCCCTTGGAGTATACCACTGGGGTGCAAATCCACGCTCCCTCTACTCTCCCATCGGGACTGCGCGTTAGACCAGCGGGGCATCGCTGGGGGGTGACGGACGTCTCACCGGCCCGGCGTTGGAGCAGGGCCAGGTGACTTCTGCGATGCGATTTCTGGAAGGCAAACGTGTACTGGTCACCGGCGGCTCGCGCGGCCTCGGCCGTGCCAGCTGCCTTTCGTTCGCCCGTCATGGGGCCAGAGTCGCGTTCACCTACGTGAAGAACGATCAGGCAGCCCGAGAGGTTGTCGCCGAGCTCGTAGCCCAAGGAGCGTCAGGGCGGTCATTTTGCGTTTCAGTGCTGGACATAGCTGGCACGGACCGGCTGGTCCAGGAGCTGGAGGAAACGTGGGGCGGCATCGACGTTCTGGTTAACAACGCCGGTATCTCTCAAAATCTTCCGCTGGGTCTTCTGGAAGCAGAGGACTTCGATCATGTGATGGCGGTGAACGTCAAAGGTACATACCTCACGTCCCGTGCCGTGCTGCGCGGCATGATTCGCCGCAAGTCAGGTGTCGTCCTCAACATCGGGTCTCTCGCGGGAATACGCATGGTCGAAGCTCCGATTCATTACTGTGCCAGCAAGGCGGCCATCGTGGGTTTGACGGAGGCGCTCGCGAAGGAAGTGGGAAGGCTGGGTGTGCGCGTGCTCTGCCTTGCTCCGGGACTTCTCGGAGACGGCGTAAGCCACGATCTCGCCGACGATCGCCTTGCCGAATACATCCGCCATTGCGCATTAGGCCGCATGCCTCAGCTCGAAGAGGTGGCAGAACTCGCGGCGTTCATGGTCTCTGACAAGAACAGCTACATGAATGGCGCAACCATCGTGATGGATGGGGGCGTGTGATTCGTGGCGAGTCAACTCACAGAACGAGGTAATGGGAAAAGCCGTCGCAAACGATGCATCGTCATCGGCGGATCTGGGACGGTGGGGCGTCAGGTCTGTTTTGAACTTGCGCGCCAAGGTGCATCAGTGGCCTTCACATATTTCCGAAATGAAGAAGCAGCAAAGATGCTCCGGGTCGAGATCGAGGCCGTCGCTGCGCGCCGGCTGGACCTCGCCGACAGTGCCGCCATTGGACGAGAGCTGAAGGCAATGGCCGATGAACTCGGAGGGGTTGATGTCTTGGTGCACGCTGCATCGGTCGGCTCGACTTGTGATCCCGCCAAGTTTGACCAGATCGAAGACGTAACGCCCCAAGGCTGGGAGCGGATGATGGCAGTCAACATCACGAGCCCTTTTCTCGCTTGCCAGACATTGACGAACCGATTTGAGGACGAGGGCGGAAATGTCGTGTTCCTTGGGTCGATCGATGGCGTGAAGAGTGTGCCTGCCCCGGTACCCTACGCCACGTCAAAAGGTGCTCTTGGTGCGATGGTCAAAAGTCTGGCCAAAGCGCTTGGGCAGCGTCGCATTCGTGTCAACCTGGTAGCAGCCGGAGTCCTTGAGGCTGGAGCCTCGCGCACTCTACCCGTCGCGCTACGCGCTGAATACCTCAAGCACTGCGGTCTTCAGCGGGTCGGGAGGGTCGACGAGCTGGCGAATGTTGTGAGCTTCTTCGCCTTGTCGAACACCTACGTCACGGGGCAGACCATCATTGTGGATGGGGGGCTATGAGGGGGCGAAGGCTCGAGCTCTGGGGCGCACTCGCACTTCTGCTCTACGCGCTCCATGCCGCAAACCACATCAGGCGTGGCGAGGTGCACGATCTCCTTTGGGTTTGCAACGTGGCCCCTCTAATTCTTGGGATCGGCTGTTTGGCGAGAAGCGCCATTGGGGTTGCGATCCCGCTCCTGTGGCTCAGTTTCGGTACGCCATTGTGGCTTCTGGATGTTCTCACAGGTGGCGAACTGATTGTGACTGCTATTTTCACCCATGTTGGGGGGCTAGCGATCTCTGCTTTGGCGGTGCGCACCCTGGGAATGCCTTCCGGTGCCTGGTACAAAGCCGCCGGGGCGCTTGGAATTCTGGTTGGCCTCTCCCGGGTTTTGACGCCGCGTCAGTACAACGTGAACGTCTCGTTCAGCGTATGGGCTGGATGGCAGGCGTACTTCCCAAGCCATGTCGCCTACCTCGGGCTGCTCCTCGCGATCAGCACGAGTGTCTTCTTTGTCGTCGAGCGCCTTTTGGTCCGATTCACATCAGTCTCGGAGGCACGATGACTCACCCAGCCGCGGCACTCTACGCCGAACACGTCAACCCAGCCTTTGTGCGGCTTCTTGGAACTTTTGGCTATGGGCGCGTCTTCGTCCGTGCTCGCGGAGTGGAGCTCTGGGATACCGAGGAGCGTCGTTACATCGACTTCCTCGCTGGATTCGGTGCTGCGAGCTTGGGTCACAATCCTCCTCGTCTGATTGCTCGGTTGAATGAGGCTCTCGTTCAAGATCTCTGTCACGTGATGCACATCGGCCCGCAGGCACTTGCTGGCGAATTGGGTGAAGCGCTTGCCCAGCGGTTGCCGGCGCTCCCGATGGCACTTCTCAGTCTGAGTGGCGGCGAAGCCGTCGAGGCAGCGATCAAAGTGGCAAGGGCAGCGACTGGTCGCCCGGCCATCGTCTCATGTGAAGGCGGTTTTCATGGAAGCGGGCTCGCCAACTTATCCGTGATGGGACACCGCCGTTGGCGCAAGCCGTTCGAGCCACTTCTTCCCGAGTGCCATCGAGTACCATTCGGCGACCTCGAGGCACTCGAGGTGGTGCTGAAGAAACATCGCGTTGCTGCGTTCCTGCTCGAGTCAATCCAGGGAGAAGCGGGCGTTGTGATGGCCCCCGACAACTACCTCAGGGAGGCGCAGGACCTTTGCCGGCGCTACGGGGCGCTGTTCATACTCGACGAGGTACAGACCGGCCTCGGTCGAACGGGTAGGCTCTTCGCCTTCCAGCACTTCAACGGGATCGATCCGGACATCGTCGTGCTCGGGAAGACTCTCGGCGGCGCCCTGGTCCCCGTGGCAGCAACACTCACGCGGCGTGACCTCCAAGAGAAGGCGTACGGAACTGCAAAGACCTTTGATTTGCACGGCTCGACATATGCCGGTTATGCGTTGGGTTGTGTCGTCGCGTTGGAGGTCCTTCGTGCGATCAAGGATGAAGGCCTGGTCGAGGCCAGTGAACAGAAGGGCCGGCGGCTGCGGGAAGGTCTCCAGCGACGCATCGGCACGCATCCATTGGTGCGAGAGGTGCGCGGCCGCGGTCTCCTGGTCGGTATTGAGCTCGGCGATACCGGCTCGGGCTGGCTCCAGCGAATCGCCCCAGGCGTGGTGAATGCAGTATCGCGGGAAGTGTTGGGGCAGTGGTTGGCGCTCCGCCTCCTGGAGGCGGGTTACGTCTGTCAGCCCGCCTCTCAGGCGTGGAATGTCCTCAAGCTGACCCCACCATTCACCATGGACGAGGCCACCATCGATGCCTTCGTCGAAGCGGTTGGTGTCATTTTTGATGAGTATCGCGACCTCGGGCCCCTCATCGCCGACGTATCGCGGCGAATTGGCTCACAGTACATGAACGGCTGGGATTTCCGATGAAGCTGGACGTGTTGCGGAAAGACATGCGGTTCGCCGTCGGGCTCCTGCAGAGCAAACCGTTCAACTGCCTGATTCAGGTTACAAACCGCTGCAACTTGCGGTGCAGCTTCTGCGACTTTTGGCCAAACCCGGCCCCTTCGCACGAGGAACTCACTCTTCGGGAGTTCCAAGATCTCGCTCATCAGCTTCGCGAGATGGGCTGCTTTCTCGTATCCATAGAGGGCGGCGAGCCCTTCCTGCGCAAAGATCTCGTGGAGATTGTGCGCTCCTTCAGCGCCGCTCATATCACCGCGCTGTTTACCAGTGGCTGGTACGTTACGTCGGAGAACGCGAACGCACTCTGGGATGCGGGCCTCGTCCACGTGAGCGTGTCGATTGATTTCGTTGATCCAAGAGATCATGACGCGAAACGGGGACTCGCCGGGACTACCGATCGAGCCTGGCGTGCAGTGCAGACCCTGCGGGACACTGCTCCTCGGGGCGGCCATCAGGTCAACGTAATGAGCGTGTTGATGGAGTCGAACTGGCGCGACATGGAAGCCCTCTTCCAAAAGAGTGCAGCCTACAACGTGGGGCACCAGGTGACACTTCTGTCGACTCAGGGTACACGCCGCGGAACAGGTGGTGACGCGTTACCGCCCTCGGGTATGTCCGCGCACATGACTTCGCTGTTCGATCGTTACCGGCACGTTCGTTTCTTTCGCGAGTATTTTGAACGCCTCGACCCATTTCTGACCGGTGGAGCGATGCCGACCTGCCGCGCGGGGATCCAGAGCTTCAATATTGACCACGTTGGCAACGTGTCGACATGCATCGAGCGCATCGGGAAGCCGGTTGGAAAGTGACCCATCAGCGACGGCGGGTAGCGCGTGGTGCGTGGCGTGTGGAAAAGTGATCAGGCCAGTGTCTTCTTGAAAGCGGCCGGGGTGATGGCGTCGAGCGGCAGGGCGAAGACGTCGCGGTGGGTACCGAGG
>JACQUZ010000144.1 GCA_016210055.1 Deltaproteobacteria bacterium
GCGCAATAGGACAAAGCCGTCCCCCTGTTTCTCAATCCGGACATGCCCTGGGCCGGGGGGGCGAGCGTCGGCAGGCGCGGCGTCGGCAGGCGCGGCGTCGGCAGGCGCGGCGTCGGCAGGCGCGGCGTCGGTCGGAGCCGCGTCGGGTGACGTCCGGCCGGCGTCCGGGCCCAGCGACGAGTCGGGCTTTGGATAGATGTTGGATTCCTGGTCATCGGAGCAGCCAAAGAGCAGCATCGCTGCGCTCACCGCGAGCCAACGAGGATGTGTCTTCGCCATGCCCCTGGCCCAGGGCAAGAAGTGCGCCTGGGGCTCTCATGTGTTGTTTCTCGGAGTTAGGGCCAGATTGGGGCAAGCCAGGAATAGCGGAGCGGACTCTTTCGGGGCGTTTTCCCCCAGGGCTGGTTGGGCCCGACACCCACGCCATGCCGGAGCGGCGATGACGCCCGTGACAGTCCTGGATCGCCCAGGCGTAACCGCTCGCCGCTATTGGGCCGTCTTGCCAAGCGGTTTCCCTGCGCAGTTTTATTGGGCATGAACCCCGGTCAAGCGGGGGTAGGTGGGACGCCATGAGGGCGCTCCGATATTCGAACGAGCCCAAGGCGGCGCCATCCCGTCGACAGGAGCCACGTGCGTCCAGGGACCACGGGTGGTTCGTCGGTGCGTGGAGGCGCGGGTAGGTCGCGAAAACCAGTGAACCACGGGGCGGAGCTGCATGGGTCTATCCGTGGCGGCGTCGCCACGTGCTTCTTGAAGTTCGAAAGCACGTAGACCAGGCAATTGCGCACCTCCGTCGGTGTCTTGAGGGGGCGCGCGTGATACCGGTCCGCGAAGACGCGGCCTCGGCGGCCGAGCGCGCCATTGACAGCGCGCGCAAGACGAATGGCAAGCCCCTGCATCCCGCAGGAAAGCGCGCCGCGATCACCAGCCTCGACGATGAGGTGCACGTGGTCCGGTTGAAGTGAGAAGTGCACGACGCGAAAGGCCTTCACTTTCCCCTCGTCGGCCGCGCGGGCGACCCGTGCGGCTGCCTTCAATGCCGTGCCTAGGGCCTTGGCCACGCGCCACTCGCGGAGGCTCGGCAGATCGCGGGCCACGCGCAGCGTGACGTGGACCGGGTGATTGTGGGAGTGGAAGGGGCGGGTCTTGTGGGAGATGCCAGCCTTGGGTCCGGTGGGCTTGCGTCCTGCCCCCTTGCGGGGGCCACCCCAGGTGTTGGGCAAGGTGATCGCGAGCTGATTGGGCAGGCGGCGTGCCATCTTGATTGGGCTGATATTAATCGTAACGCCGAGGAGAGGCAATGGAAAAAGGTGTCCTTGTCCGGGGTACAGTCCGGTACATGGAGATAGGTAGCACTTCCGATGGGCCGAATAGCCCTCACCCATGTCGTCGACATTGGGAAGGCTCGCCCGACCTCAGTCATTGACGACTTCACGGAACCGCACCCGGCCCGCGAACACCTTTGACAGGCCAGAAAATCCGATTGATGCTCCCCCCTCCGGGGTCGCCTGATCCACGAGTGTCTGCCAGGCAATAGGAGAGAACATGCACATCATCAAGGAAACGGGTGTCGATCTCTTTACCGAGGACGGCGCAGTCGGGTCGCTCCTGGCCACCGGCATGTCCGCTGATCAGGCGGCCGAGCTCGTCCAGGCGGCTCGCCGCCTCATCGACGACTACGGCGCGGCCGCGGCCACGTCCGAGCAGGTGGATCGCCTTTTCGAGCACATCCAAGCAGGCAACACCGCTGCCGCGATAAGCCTCGTCAAGTCGCTCCCCAAGGTATTTACCCCGTCAGGCCCGGTGGGTCACGATGTGCTTTGCGCCCGAGCACGTCGCGGCCGTGACCGCTCGGAGATTGCGGCGGCCCCCGGCGCGCGACGCCTATCGCTACATCCAGGCGAATGACGATTACCACGCCTGCATGATCGCCTCTGGGAATCCCCTCGCGGGCCATGTCGCGACTCGATTCCAATCGCTCGTTGAGGCAGCTTCGCGCGCAGCGGGCCGCCAGCTCCTCGGCAAGTTCCTCCATGCCAGCCGGAACGTGCTCGCCGCCGCTTCGGTGGAAATCACCGAGGAGGCGTACGGGCGCCTCAAGCAGCGCCTGTACGCGCTCACCGAAGGGCCGCCCCAGGCGACGTTCGAGCAGCAGAAGAGCGAGCTGGGTCTTCTTCTGAAAACCTTGAGAAGCAATGGCCGTCTCGAGAAGGGAGCCGCGCGAATTGCGCTCGCTCAAGCCGGCACGCCCCCTCCAGTGGCCGCCGAATTGCCGCCCGCGACGCCGGCGGATCCTCTTGCGCCTCACCGCCTGCGCGAGGAGGAGGTCGAGCGAACGCGTCCTGGGCGCCGCCTCTACGAGGGTCCTTTCGATCCCGGTGAGCATGGATTCAGCTCACGCCCCAGGACACCCAATGATGACCCACGCGACGCGCCGCCGCCCACGCTTTGGGGTGAGGACTTCGACGGTCCCCGTTATTACTTCCGCTGGACCACGATCGAGTGGCGACCGTTCATTCGCCCGGACAAGCACTCGCTGTGGTGCCACCGGCCGATCCGCGCCCTCGACACCTCCGATCCCACGGACGGCGACCGCACCAAGGTGGTCGAGCTGCCTGGCGGATACATCCTCCACCGTGCCGTCCCCAAGGCGAAGCAGCTCCAGCACGTGGTGAACGCCTGGAATGAGGAAGTCGAGCAGTATTGGCCGGAATGGGGCGTCAAGGCGCACCTGGTTCCCACCGGTGAGCACACCTGGGTCTACGCCGCGATCGTGCACACGAGCGACACCGACGATCCCAACCCGCTATGGGTCACGCTCCGGGAACGGCTCGAGGAGGAGCTCGACCGGGAACGGACCCGCGAAAAGCTGGAGGAGCTCATCGAGGACGGTATTGACGAGATCCTCGGCGACGTCGATTTCTTCGGTCTCAATGTCGGCGCTGCCGCGGCCGGCGCGTCAAAGCTCATGGCCAGCGGCTTGATTGAGTTCGCGCGCTGGATTCTCGAGGAGCTCGAGCCAGGCGAGGCCTTCCAGGAAATCGTGGTCGTCCACAAGACCATGGACCCGGGGCGGACGCCAGGGAAGCCAACGTCGATCGTGACTTGGGGAACGCGCGACCCCGCGAGCGGCGAGACTCAGCCGATTAACCCGGAGTGCGCGTGGGACCAAGGGAACGCAGGCGGCCATGGCCTGAACCGGTATCCTGCCTTCTTGGCCCAGCACAGAATCGACACGCCGGGCATGGCATGGGATGGCGAGTCGGTCATCCCGAGGCATCTTCCAAGCGAGACGTCACACGGGTTCCTTCTTCCGAGCGCCCAGGATCGGGCGATCTACTGGCCGCCCGATTACCAATGGGGTGGGCACGTGTTCGTTCCGGTTCGGGCGCTGCGGGGAAATGCTCTTTACTGCCTAGCGCTCCGAACCGAAGTGCGAGCGACTCACGCCCGCAAGAGGGGCTCGTGAAGGGCTCTGGGGTGAGCGCTCATGGCTGCTGCAAGGTGATCTGCCCGGCGACCCGGGTGTTGTTCGACTCGCTTGACTCGCTAATGACCCCGCCGCTGTCCACGATAACCCCGACGTAATAGGTACCGTACGGGAGGCCAAGCGGCGCGGTCACGTTAGTCGCACGGGTATTGGTCTCCGCCCCGGCGCCGAGGGTGCCTTCAATCACGTTTACAAGAAGGGTGTCGGAAGTGGTAATCCAGGTGTCCTTCGACAGGTAAATGCCCATTCGGAAGCCAGCGCCCGTGCTGTCGGGGCCCTGGTTCTTGGCCCGATAATTGACCGTGAATGTCATCGTGGGAAAAACTGGCCACAGCGCATCGACGGCGCCGTACGACACGACCAGATCCGGTCCGACCGTGACGCGAAGCGCGCCAAGGACACGGACGTTATTGGTCTCAGCGGTGTCGTCACGGTTGTTTTCCTTAACCTTGTTTTCGTAATCCGCCACGGCGGCCAGGGTGTAGCTCCCGGCGGGCGTGCTCGCCGGAACGCGGATCTGCGTCGAAGCTGAGTTCACCGCTCCTTCGCGGACGGAATCGAGGTATCGCGAGCCAACATAAACGTCACGAGCGTCAATGATGGTGTCGGACGACAAGTAGTAGCCCACCCGGCTCGCCCCGGCGTCCTGCAAGCCAGTATTTTGCACCTTGTCCGTCACGGTGAAGTACGTGCCACGCACGACACTCGCCGGGGCGCTCCCGCCAACTACCTGGAGATCGGGCGACAACACCTTGGCGGCGGTATCGACCTGAATCCTCGGCACGGTGTAGCCGAGCTCAGTAATCGGGTACCCAGTGTCCTTGAGCACCTGGAGTCGTCGCGTCAGCGTGCTGGTGGGGTGCTTGCCATGGAGGGCCGCCAGCGCCCCGGCCACGTGAGGGGCTGCGCAGGAGGTCCCAGCAAAACCATAGAATTCTCCATTGTCCGAGGGCACGTGGAAGGCGATTCCAGGGGCGAAGAAATCAAGCATGGTGCTTGCGTTGGAATAGACCTCCACGATGTCGTTCCCATCCCTCCAATAGGAAGCGCCGACCGCCACCGCAGAAGTAATGCAGGCGGGCGTAGTAATCCCGTCACGGTAACCCTCATTCCCGGCTGCCACCACCATGGCAACCCCAGAATTCGTGAATGAATTGAAGAATGGCGCGAGCACGTAGTCATCGCAGGCACTAGTGAACTTGCCATGACCTAGGCTCAAGTTCACGGCGGTCAGCCGGCCTGCGATCTGATCCCGTTGCTCTCCTAGCCAGTCGAGCGCGGCGATTATGTCCGTATCGCTGAAAGAGACACGATCCACGCCCTCAATGCTCCCCACTTGAACCGCAATAATCTTCGCCGCCGGAGCTACCTGGTGGACCACGCCGGCGACACGAGTACCGTGCGAGCAGTTCTCAACGTCACAGGGCTCGGCCGCGCCAGGTCCGACTTGTGAATGCTTGCCATTGGGACAGGTAGAACGAACGTTCTCATAGAATGCCAGGTCCGAGAAACACGCCTCGGCCACCACGTGTTCGGCGAGGGCCGGATGAGTAGCCTCCACTCCAGTATCGAGCACCGCCACGATGGTACCGTCGCCTCGAGCGCCAAGATCGTTGGCCGCTGGAGCGCCGATGCGCGTGAGATCGAGGTTGTCCGCGTCGTCCGGATCGCTGCCCGCTGGCTCATGCCACTGGTCGGAATGAACTCGCTTCACTGCAGGATGCCTAGATAGGGCTGGGAGGCTGCTCGCAGGCACCGATGCAGAGATATGAGGAAAGGATCGAAACAATCGCCTTGGCCGCAGTCCAGCCGCCTTTAAGTCGCCAATGAGCGCGTCCTGGAGCCCGCGGATCTCCAATCGCTGTGTAGCGACCGCCCGCGTCATGAGGGTCCATTCGGGCTTGGCGTCCATGTTGAGCTCGACGATGACCGGGACCTCGTCGCTACCTGGTGCTCGTCCCTGGAGTGCTGTAGGCCCTTCCGCCGGATCATCCATGGCTAGTTCCGGCGAGGAATCGACCGCGCACCCGCTAAAGGCGAGAAGCAGCGAAGCGATGAGAAAAGGCGACTTGCGTACCATTCGGGCCTCCATGCACTTGCCGTACAAGCCGACCATGCCAGGGGGAGGCCCGGTAAGATGCTTAAATCCTGCGACCCCCGTCACTCGGAGCCAAATTTAAGCGAGCAAAAGTCCCCGCGCCCGGAACGACCGAAAAACCCGAACGAGAGCATCCCAGAGCTCAACTTCCTGTACTTTTCCCGACGCGCGGAGCAGTCGATTAGCGCAAAGGTGGAGGTAGCTCTCGGCGAGCTCCTTCCGAGGAACCCCGAGAGACCCGGCTTGTTCCAGGGCAGAGAGTCGATCCAGCGCGCTGATGCCCTTTCGGGCGTGCAGGCCGAGGCGCTGAAGCACCCGTTCGTCTCCGACCCCGACCCCGACATCGACCACCGGGCATCACCAGCACCCCGTCACCGCGTCATGGTTGACGGCTTCACCCTCCACGCCGGCAGGTTCGTCGCCGTCGAGGATCGCCGCGGTCTCGAGGCGTTGTGCCGGGCATGCGGGCCGGCCACCCCTGGCTGCCGGGCGTCTTTGGCGCACGCAGAAGGGTGATGTTGTCTACCGTCTCAAGCGTCCGCTACGCGACCGCCGCCAGGCGCTCATGCTGGCGCCCCAACAGTTTCTCCGTCGGCTCGCTGTCCTCGTACCCCCGCCGAGAAACCACCTCATTCGCTACTTCGGCGTATTCGCCCCTGGCAGCGCTTCCCTCATGCTCCTCGAAGTCGTCCCGAACGACCCCACGCCGAGCGTTCCCGTCCCCGAAGCCTCTCCAGGCCAGCTTGAGCCTGTGCGCGCCAGACGTCTATCCTGGGCCGCGCTGCTCTTCCGAGTCCTCGCCATCGACGTCCTCAAGTGTCCTCTCTGCGGCGGGAACCGCCAGATCATCGCCTGCGTGACCGACCCGCCCATCGTCGAGAAGATCCTCGATCACCTGCACTTGCGAACGAAAGCCCCACCGGTTGCTCCTGCGCGTGCCGCTCCGCAGCAGGAGTTCCCGTTCGAGTGACTGTCTGTTCCGCCCGACCTCCCTGACTGACCCAATCGACAGGGAACCTCTGCCTCCCAGAACGCTCGTCCAAGAAAACCGGTGAGCTGAACTACCAAACGCGCCGACGAGCAACCCGAGATCCGAACCCCGCACCAGCCGCGGAGCTTCCATGCCGCCACCAAACCCGCCCTGTTTGTCCTGTGCGCCGAGCGAGACGGCACACGGGTTCCTTTTCCGAGCGCCCAGGATCGGGCGATCTACTGGCCGCCCGATTACCAATGGGGTGGGCACGTGTTCGTTCCGGTTCGCGCGCTGCGGGGAAATGCTCTTTACTGCCTAGCCCTGAAATAAGCGAAAGCGGAGCCGCTGTTTCCGATCGTGGAGCCCAACGCGGGCGTAATAGCCGCAATGACGGCCCTGTAGGGGCGAATGGGCACTATAGAAATCGGCGGCCATGGA
>JACQUZ010000007.1 GCA_016210055.1 Deltaproteobacteria bacterium
CGTCATTGCAGGCAGTGCCGTTGGTCTTGGCTGGGTTGGAGCAAGTGCCCGTCTTGGGGTCGCAGGTGCCCGCGTTGTGGCACTGGTCGGATGCGGTGCAGGTAACAGGGTTGGCGCCGCTACACGATCCGCTCTGGCAGGTATCGCTCTGGGTGCAGGCACTACCGTCATTGCAGGCAGTGCCGTTAGTCTTGGCTGGGTTGGAGCAAGTGCCCGTCTTGGGGTCGCAGGTGCCTGCGTTGTGGCACTGGTCAGATGCGGTGCAGGTGACGGGGTCGGCGCCCGAGCACGCTCCACTCTGGCACGTGTCGCTTTGGGTGCAGGCACTACCGTCATTGCAGGCAGTGCCGTTGGTCTTGGCTGGGTTGGAGCAAGTGCCCGTTTTGGGGTCGCAGGTGCCTGCGTTGTGGCACTGGTCGGAGGCAGCACAGGTGACCGGGTTGGCGCCGGTACATGATCCACTCTGGCAGGTGTCTGACTGCGTGCAAAGGCTGCCGTCATTGCAGGCGGTGCCGTTGGCCCTTGGGGCCTTGTAGCACGCTCCGGTGGACGAATTGCATCGCCCAACGTTGCAAGCATCCGTGCTGCCAGAGCAATCAACGGGATTGGCGCCCACGCACTGGCCCGATTGGCAGGTGTCTGACTGCGTGCAAAGGCTGCCGTCATTGCAGGCGGTGCCATTTGACTTGGGCCTCTTGTAACAGGCTCCGGTCGAGGCGTTGCACGTTCCGTAATTGCATTGGTCAGCATAGGAAGAGCAATCCCTCCACTCGGTGCCCGTGCACTTCCCCGACTGGCATGTCGAGCTGCCGCTGCAGGCATTCTCGTCGTCGCACGAAACGCCGTCGGCTCTTGTTCCAATGATGCACGAGCCCGTCCGCGGGTTGCAGATGGCGTACATGCAGGGGTTGGCCGGCTGCTCGCAAACACAATCGATCGGCTCGATGCAGTCCGGGTCACCAAGACGGCAGAGCTGCCGCTGCATTTCTGCGACTTCGTTTCCCTTGCCTTCCTCACCGCCCAGGCACCCCGCGCTCGAGCAGAAGACGACAAGCGCGGCCACCACGAGACGCTTCAGCGCGAGAAGTCGTACTCCCATAATCGTTGCCCCCCGACGGCTAAGACACGTGCCGATTGCGAATTGGCGGATAATACCAAAAAGGCCCTCGAAGACCAGGCCCTCGGTCATGGCAAAAGCTGGCTTTGCGAGGCTTATCTGCTACCGGTCAAGCCGGCTTCTCCGACGGAGCCGGAAGAGCAAGATCGCGGCCAAGGCGAGCCCGAAGGAGTTCGAAGGATTAGACGTCGACCTGTGACCTAGCTCACATCCATAGTAGTTCGTTCCCTTTTCGTCCGAGCCACCGTCACCAGAACGGCCGTCCAGCTGGGAAGCGTCTTGCGAAGCCGCATCGTGTCCTGCACCAGCGTCTCCATGACTGATGCTGGCATCGAGGCCGCTGTCTGGGGGCGCCGCGTCTGGGACGCATGGCTCCCCTTCTCCCCGACACCAGCCTCCTTGGCACGTGTCGCCTGTCGTGCAGCTATCTCCATCGTCGCACGTGCTACCTTCGTTGGTTGGCGGGCGTGAGCACTTTCCCGTTTCGGGGTCGCACGCACCTTCGCCAAAACAATCACCTGGTGGGCAGGTGACCAGGACGCCCGGCGCGCACGCGCCCTCCGCGCAATAGTCGGCCTGGGTGCACGGGTCACCGTCCTCGCACGGGCTGCTCTCGGCCTTGACGGGATTCGAGCACTCGCCTGTCGAGGGATCGCACGTGCCCACGTCGTGGCAGTCATCGGCGCTCGTGCATGCAATGGGATCGCTCCCCGTACAAGTACCGTCGACGCACGTGTCGGATTGGGTGCAAGCGTTGTGGTCGTTGCATAGGGTTCCGTCTGTCTTGACAGGGTACGAGCACTTGCCGTTCCTCACGTCGCACGTACCGTCGTCATGGCACGCGTCGAGCGCAGGGCAGGTGACCGGGTTCACGCCCACGCATTTCCCGGATTGGCACGTGTCCGTCCGCGTGCATGGATTCCCATCGTTGCACGCCGTCGTGTTGGGCTTGATCGGATTCGAGCACGCGCCCGTCGCCGGATCGCACTCGCCAGGCTCATGGCACTGGTCCATCGCCAAGCACGCCACGGGTGCACTTCCGACGCACTTGCCTTGCTGACAGGAATCAGACTGCGTGCAGGCGTTGCCATCGCTGCAAGGTGTTCCGTCGGACTTTGCCTCGTAGGTGCACTTCCCCGTCGAGGAGTCACAGGTCCCAGCGTAGTGGCACTGGTCTGGCGGTGGACAGCTGATCGGTGGGCCGACCACGCACTTGCCCTCTTGGCAGGTGTCCGTTTGCATGCAGCCAGTACTTGTGCCGCACGGCGTGCCGTCGGGCCTGACAGGGTCGGAGCACGCCCCTGAAAGGGGATTGCAGGTACCGACGTCGTGGCACGCGTCAGCAGCCGTGCAGACTACGGGGTCTGCACCGGCGCACTTGCCCGATTGACAGGTATCAGACCGAGTGCATGCGTTTCCATCGTCGCAGGCAACGTTGTTCTCCTTGGCGGGGTTCGAGCAGGTGCCGGTGGCTGGGTCGCAGGTGCCCTCGGTGTGGCATTGGTCGGATGCTGCGCATGTGACGGTATCGGAACCCTTGCAGGTGCCCGCCTGGCAGGTGTCAGTCCGGGTGCACTTGTTTTCGTCATTGCACGGGGTGCCGTCGCGTTGCGCAGGGCTTGAGCAGGCTCCGGTTGCCGGGTCGCAGATACCCGCGGCATGGCATTGGTCGGAAGCGGTACATGTGACGGTATCGGAACCCTTGCAGGCGCCCGTCTGGCAAGTATCGGTCCGAGTGCACTTGTTGCCGTCGTTGCATGAGGCACCATCGGTTTTTGCCGGGTTGGAGCAGGCGCCGGTCGTGGGATCGCAGCTGCCTACTTCATGACACTGGTCGGACGCCGTGCAGGTGACTGGATTGGAACCCGTGCACGAACCCGACTGGCAGGTGTCGGTCTGGGTGCACTTGCTGCCGTCGTTGCAAGCGGTGCCATTTGGCTTGGCGGGGTTTGAGCAGGTACCGGTGGCGGCGTCGCAGGTACCGACGCTGTGACACTGGTCGGACGCCGTGCAGGTGACGGGATTCGTTCCCTTGCAGGTGCCCGACTGGCAGGTGTCGGTCTGGGTGCACTTGCTGCCGTCATTGCATGCGGTTCCATCCGTCTTGGGGGGGGTCGAGCACTTCCCCGTGGTGGGGTCGCAGGTGCCGACGGCATGGCACTGGTCAAGCGCCGTGCACGTCACGGCTGTTTCGCCTGTGCACGTGCCGCTCTTGCACGCGTCCTTCGTCGTGCAGAGGCTCCCGTCGTCGCACTGGGTACCGTCGGGCAGGGGGCTCTTGATGCAACGTGCTCGGTTGAGAATGACGGTGCACTTGCCAACGCCGCATTGGTCACTCAGCGACGAGCAATCGATCCCCTCACAGGGATCCACCGGGCATCCATCCGGACAACAGGGATCGTCGATGGAACATGCCGCCTGCTTTACCGTGGACACCTCCTCCTTGGCGTCAGAGCAGGCGAGAGCAAGCATGGAGAAGAAGCACGGTACCAATAGGCGAGTCTTCGTTGCCGTCATCGAGTACCTCCTGCGGCAAAAGAAAGGTGAAGATGCGCCAAGCGCTAGTCGATGGATCGTACCAGAAACGAATAGAGAGATGGGGCTAGGCCCCCGTCCGTCTACTGGGTCTACTGGGCGCGGGCGCGCAGCTCGACCTGGACCAGGACCGTGCTTTCCACCTTGAACATCAAGAGCTTGGGAGGCTCAACCCCCAGAGTCCGCACGTCGAGCTCGAACTCGGCCTGGGCTTCGATGGACTGGCGCTCAATCCTGCCATGCCCCCTCGCGCGGATGGGTACCTCTCGGCCTCGCCAGGAAAGAATACCGACCGCTGTCGCTTCGAGCTTGCCGTCCTGGCGCGGCGTAACTCCCTCAAGGGCAGTCAGGCGAAACAACGCGGTGGGGTGCTTCTCGGGCTGGAGATCGCTTCGGAGCTTGCGGTTTTTCAGCCAGTCCCCCGCATCGAAGTCGCGCATGTCCACCCGAATCTCGGCGCTGGGGGAATCGCTCGCCTCATCGACGTTGACGCGGATCTGGCCCTCCATCGTCGGGTACTTGGTCTTGGTGTCGTGGATGGACGAGCGTGCGGTCACGAACACCTGGCCGTGCGTGAGGGAGAAGCCTGTCAGTTCGCCACGCATTGCATGATCAGCGTCGTGATGTTGTCGGTACCGCCTGCCCGATTGGCCATGTCGACCAGTTCGGCGACGGCTCGCTCGAGGGACTTCGCATTGGTCACCACGCGCAGGATTTCTTGGTCCTCGACCATTCCAGAGAGGCCGTCCGAGCACATGAGGTAGATATCCCCGTCCACGATCTGATGGGGCTTGATGTCCACCTGGACCGAGTCACGCATGCCAAGGGCGCGAGTGATCACGTTCTTGTGCGGGAAATTGCGCTGCTCCTCCTCGGTCATGTCGGGCTTCGCTTCCTTGTAATCCTCGAGGAGGGAGTGGTCGCGGGTAATTTGTTCGACGGCCCCGCCGCGGACCCGGTAGCAGCGACTGTCCCCCACGTGGGCCACGTAGATCTTGTCGCCGCTGACCAGGGAGGTCACGATTGTGGTGCCCATCCCCTTGAAGCGCATGTCCCGGCACGCTGCGTCGTAGATCTTGTAGTTCGCGAGCTTGATGCCGCAGACCAGGCGATTTTCTATGTAGGACAGGGAGCGGTCCATCTTGTACGGCCAGGTGGCGTCCTCGTCTTTGGTGCGCTGGTAGAAATCGCCAACAGTTTCGGCAGCTAGCTTGGAAGCTACCTCGCCTGATGCGTGACCTCCCATGCCGTCGGCCACGATGAAGAGCTGCTCGTCTTCGATGAGAGAGAAGTAGTCCTCGTTGTGAGTTCGCTTCATCCCGACATCGGTCTTCGCTGCGTAGCGGATCTTCATGCTCGGAGGTCGGGCTAGCGGGGAATCCTCACGACGACTCGCGAGATGATAAACAGGACGGATTTCCAAGTCAACGTAGTACCATCCCTCGCCATGCTGGCAGAGATAGTGACCATCGGCGACGAGCTTTGTCGGGGGGAGGTCGTAGACACCAACTCCTCCTTCATGGCTTCCGAGCTCTGGGACATGGGGATCACCTGTACCTGGATGACCAGCTGCCGCGACGACCGCGCCGACATGATTCAGGCATTTCGCACGGCCTTACGCCGCGCTTCGGCGGTCCTCGTGTCCGGCGGACTTGGCCCCACAGAAGACGACCTGACTGTAGATGTCCTCGCCGAGGCGGCAGGCGTTGGGGTGACGACGGATCCCGGGGCCTTGGAGCGGCTCAAGGCCCGCTTTGCGAAGGCCGGATACGCCCTAACACCGAATAACCTTCGGCAGGTGCGCGTCCCCGAAGGTGCTGTCGTGTTCCCGAATCCCAAGGGTCTTGCTCCTGGTTTCGAGCTGCGCCTGGGCGATGCCGTCGTGCTCGCCATGCCGGGAGTCCCGCGGGAGCTCACGGCCATTTGGGCACAGTCGGTCGCACCCCGGCTCGCCGAGCTCGCCGCCGGTGGCGAGAAAATCGCCAAGCGTACCTTCCGCGTTTTTGGGCTGGCCGAAGCCCACATCGACCACAAGCTGGCTGGATTGTCTTCCCTGGCCGACCACGCCACGGTGCATTATCAGGTGGCATTTCCCGAGACGCTGGTGAAGCTCGTGGTACGCGACCGGGATGCGGAGGCCGCTGCCCAAAAGCTAGCGATGCTCGAGCGGGAGTTGCGCATGCGCCTGGGCCAGGCCGTGTATGGCGAGGGGGGCGACTCGCTCCCAAGTGTCCTTGGGCGGGCGCTCCACGAGCGCGGGGAAAGCGTGGTGGTCGCCGAGTCCTGTACCGGAGGAATGCTGGGCTCCATCCTGACGGAGGTGCCTGGCTCGTCGAGGTATTTCCACGGTGGCTGGATCACCTACACAAATGAAGCCAAGCTTCGGGAGCTCGGGGTGCGCGAGGACACGCTCCGGCACCACGGGGCTGTGTCGGAGCAGTGCACATCCGAAATGGCCCGTGGGGCCAGGGAGCGAGCGGGGAGTACCTATGCAGTTGCAATCTCGGGAATTGCAGGGCCTGGGGGAGGCACTCCCGAGAAGCCCGTCGGAACCGTTCATGTCGCCATGGCTGGCCCAGGGTCGCTTCGCCACAAGCATTACGTTTTCCCAGGCGAAAGGGACCAGGTGCGCAGGCTCGCATGTTATTGGGCGATGGCCATGATCTTGCGCGAGGTGACCCAGTGACTGCCCAGAATGAAGAGATGCCTGCGAAGAAACGCCTCTTCTTGGCGGTGAATCTGTCTATCGCCACGACGCGGCGAATCGCCGACGCTGTCGCGCGCATGAGGGCAATGAGCGGCGGGATGCCGATCCGAGTCTCCTTTGTCCCTCCGGCCAACCTGCACGTGACGCTGAAGTTTCTTGGCTGGACCAATGCCGAAGCCATTGAGCCGATCAAGGATCAGGTGCGCGCGGGACTTTTGGGGCGCAAGGGATTCGAGCTGGTGGCTCGGGGGATCGGCGCGTTTCCCAACGATAAGAACGCCCGGATCCTGTGGGTGGGCATTGAGGACCCCTCTGGTGCTCTGGCGCAACTCACCGTGGACGTCGAGTCGTGGATGACGCGGCTCGGGTACGAGCCAGAGGCGCGCGAGTTCTCCCCCCATGTCACGATCGGAAGGGTCAAAGAAGGGAGAGGAGCCGAGGCGATCCTGCAGCCGTTCCATGCCACGGAGTTCGGAACGTCGCTGATTCGAGAGGTCGTACTCTACGAAAGCCGAATGAGATCCTCTGGTTCCGAGTATCTGGTGGTCGCCCGATTTCCCGTGGACGTTCCTTCGTACAGGGCTGAACGTCAGACCCGTGAGGTAGAAGGGGAAGCTATCGAGAAGGAACACGAGGAGACCGACACCAATGGCGGACAATCAACGTGACAAGGCGATCGAGCTCGCTGTCAGCTCTATCGAAAAGCAGTTTGGCAAGGGCGCGATCATGCGTCTTGGTGCGGACCAGCCTCCGCCGGAAGTCAAAGTCATCCCCACTGGATCGCTTGGGCTAGACATCGCACTGGGCTGTGGCGGCCTCCCACGGGGGCGCGTCGTCGAGGTATACGGTCCAGAGTCAAGCGGCAAGACAACCCTCACCCTGCACGTGATCGCCGAGGCGCAACGCAAGGGTGGTATCTGCGCGTTTATTGACGCCGAGCACGCGCTCGACGTCACCTATGCGAGAAAGCTCGGCGTCAGGACAGACGACCTCTTGGTCTCCCAGCCGGACTGCGGCGAGCAGGCGCTGGAGATAGCAGACATGCTCGTGCGTTCTGGCGCCATCGACGTGATCGTCGTGGACTCGGTCGCTGCCCTTACGCCCAAGGCCGAGCTCGAGGGGGAAATGGGAGATACGCACGTGGGGTTGCAAGCCCGCCTCATGAGCCAGGCGCTCCGCAAGCTCACGGGGACCATCGCCAAGTCCAACACGATGGTCATCTTCATCAACCAGATCCGCATGAAGATCGGCGTCATGTTTGGAAGCCCCGAAACGACGACTGGCGGAAATGCGCTGAAGTTCTATGCGTCGGTACGCCTCGACATTCGCCGGGTGGGTGCCATCAAGCAGGGGGAATCCTCCGTCGGCTCCCGAACGCGGGTCAAGGTGGTCAAGAACAAGCTGGCGCCACCCTTCCGAGAGGTCGAGTTCGACGTCATGTACGGGACCGGCATCTCGCGGGAAGGCGATCTCCTCGACCTGGCCGCCGAGAACAACATCGTTGAAAAGAGCGGCGCTTGGTTTGCGTTTGGAGGGGAGCGAATCGGCCAGGGCCGTGAAAATGCCAAGGAGTACCTCCGAGAGCACCCAGAGGTCTTTGCTGCCATTGAAAAGAAGCTGCTGGATCACTTTGGTATCGTGCGCTCAGGCATGGCCGAACCAGGGGCGGCAGCTCCTGTTCCCGCTGCCTCGGCTTCCCAAGAGAAGCCTGCCAATGGCTCGGCGGGATCACGAAGGCAAGCGCAGTCTCGGTCCGAGGCTTAGTACATCGCCCTAGAAACACGCGTCCACCCTACCGTCGCGTTCCGACCGGACCTCCGACCGCCTCATCGCCGCGGAAGGACCAGCGCTCTTCCTTTGTTTCGCCCCACGGGAGAAGGATCGGCTGCATGTCTTCAGCCGGGGATTCAAGGTAGTTCTCAGCGGTGAAGCCAACGGCACCCGCGACGCGAATTACCAGATCAAAGCCGCGTGACTGCTTCTTCTTGCCCGGACGAGCGACAAGCTCCCATGTGTTGGTGAGCTGGGCTTGGCCCAGCTGCTTGCCAATCTCGTGCGCGAGGGTTCGAGCCACGGAACCATCCGGCATCAAGTTGAAAACGGCGAGAACTTCACGCGAACCCCCGCCGCCTCGTTCCACGTACCGCGCGAGGACACTGGACTTCCCTTCTCCGGCCAAGTCCGCCACCCGCACCTCGAGAACGTCCTTTGGCTTCTCGACTGGAAGTTGCAGGTAAGAATATTGCTCTGCCAGGATACCGACCACTCGCCCTCCTGCGACTACTCGCTCGAGGCCTGGCTCGCCGTCCATGTTGGCCATCACGTCAAGGCGGATGTCCTGTGGGCGGAGTTTCTGCTCGCCAAGGAACCACTTGAACGTCTCTGACCCTTCTTGAAACGAGAGCAGTCCTAGTCCGGTGGAGACCACCGACTGGGTCCTCTGCTCGACCAGTAAGTCCGCATCGTGGAGCTCGACGGAAAATGGGACGGCCGGAACCCCCTTACCCCAGCCAGGGACGCGGCCAAGTGGTATTGCCACTTCAACGAACCACCCCCTTGGCTGAAGTGCGTCGGCGACCTTGACTGTCTTGGCTCCACCAGGGCCTGTCCAGTTCACGACGTGCGGAATGCGGTAGTCGGCATGGGCCGGAAAGACCTCAAGGCGAGCGTCGCGAAACACGAGAACGACATGATCATCGCCCTTCTTGGATGGCTTGCTTCGGACGAGCCGGTCGTCGGTCACGTCGACGCTCAAGTAGAGAGCTTCCCGATCATAGTTGCAGCGGGCGAGAAAACTCGCGTCCTCCGCGGAGCCGGACGAACGCCTGGTCCCCGGGACTCCTTTCCAGTCGTCGCTGAGGCCGTCAATCGCGATGACTCCGCGCTCCGTGAGACCACACTCGACGTCGACACGGGGCGGTGGAGCGGCATAGGCCCGGCACGCGAGGAGAAGCCCGGTGACGACCAGGAACGAAAAGCCCCGCACGCTCCGCATCATAGACGATCCCCACCTCGCGTGTTATAGACATCCGCCATGTTTGAGACCCTTTCACGCGGATTTCGGGCCGCCAAGCAGCGCCTCTCAGGCGTGGCGGAGCTCAATGAGGAAAACATCGAAGCGGCGCTCCGCGACGTCCGGATGAGCCTCCTGGAGGCTGATGTCGAGTTCAAGGTCACCAAGACCTTTCTCGAACGCGTGAAAGAGAAGGCGCTCGGTGAGCAGGTCACGCTGAAGGCCAAGTCAAAGGAATACGGGGTAGTCCAAATCACCCCCGAGCAGGCGTTCATCAAGATCTGCCAGGACGAGCTCACGGCCATGATGGGCCCGGTCGATACCGAGCTCAAGTGGGCAAAGAAGGGCCCCACCGGAATCATGATGGTGGGCCTGCAAGGGTCGGGCAAGACCACCACCGTCGGCAAGCTGGCCCGGTGGCTCGAAAAGACCCACAAGAAGAAGCCGCTTCTCGTAGCCGCTGACGTATATCGCCCGGCTGCCATCGATCAGCTCCGGATTCTTGGCGAAAAGCTCGGAATTCCAGTTTTCAGTGCGGCCGAGAAGTCGCCGCCGCAAATCTGTGAAGAGGCCATGCAGCACGCCCGGGAAAAGGGACGGGACGTGGTTCTCTTTGATACCGCCGGCCGCCTTGCCATCGACGAGCCCCTGATGAAGGAGCTCGAAGAGATAGATCACCGCGTTCAGCCGGCGAACATCTTCCTGGTCGTCGATGCCATGATCGGTCAGGACGCGGTCAACACGGCCGCAGCATTCCACAACCGCCTGAACATCGACGGCGTGATCCTCACCAAGCTCGACGGCGACGCCCGCGGTGGCGCAGCGCTGTCCATCAAGGAGGTCACGGGAAAGCCCATCAAGTTCCTGGGCCTCGGTGAGTCCCTCGAGAAGCTGGAGGAATTCCGCCCCGACGGCATGGCCAGCCGCATCCTGGGCATGGGAGACATCGTCGGGCTCGTCAAGGACTTCGAGCAGGTCGTCGACGCGGAGAAGGCCGAAGAGGACGCCATCCGCATGCTCAAGGGGAAGTTCGACATGCAGGACTTCCTCGAGCAGATCCGAATCATCCAGAAGATGGGATCGCTCAAGGACATCTTCGAAAAGATGCCGTTCTTTGGCGGCGCGCTTCCGGACAACGTGAACCTCGATGACCGCGAGCTCGTGCGCATCGAGGCCATGATCAACTCCATGACTGCCGAGGAGCGGCGGCACCCCGAGCGGTTTGTCGTGACCTCGTGGGAGGAAATCACCTCCCAGCAGGGGAAGAAGATGAAGCGCAAGGCGGCCGACTATGATCCGAGCCGCGTGAGACGCGTGGCCTTGGGTTCTGGCCGCAAGGAATCCGAGGTCAAGGAGCTCCTGCACAAGTTCGCCATGATGCGCCAAATGATGGTGCAGCTTGGCGCGACCACTGGGCTCCTGGGAAAGATCCCAGGGTTCAAGCAGTTCGCCCAAATGAAGAAGCTCGCCGAAATGGATGTCGGCTCCATCATGGCTGGGCAGGGGGGCGGTGTTCCATCCCTCTCCGGGATGCCGCAGGTCCCGGGGATGCCGGCCATGCCCAACATGGCAGGGATGCCCACCGGCTTGCCGCCTGGCTACACCCTTCCAGGTACCAAGTCCATCGTAGCGCCGGTGCGGAGCGTGGACCGGGCCAAGGAGAAGCGCAAGCGCAAGGAAGCCAAGAAACAGCGGAAGAAGGCCAGGAAGAAGCGATAGTCAGGGCCCGCCGGCCCGCCAGGCGTCGGCGTCCACGCGGGCGAAATCCGCTGGGTCCTCGCTAGTCGGCGTACCCTTCCACGACCTTTCCTAGGCGTGGCACTGCCTCTTCCACGTGTTTCTTGGCTGCTGGGCGCAGCTTCTCGTACATCTTCTTCACGCTGCTGTGCGTCGTGACTCCCGCCCGTGCGTCGGTGACTTCGAGGAGCTTCTCTGCCACCGCGCCGCTCCTGGCTGCGAGGAAATCGCCCAGCGGCTTGCCTTTTCCTGACGCTTGCCAGTCGCCATAAAAAGGCTCGAGCTTCGCCACCCATTCGTCGAGGAGGCCATCGACCACTTCGCTGATGAACTTGGGCTTGATCGCCTTGACCATGGCGTACGCACCCTTGACCGCGATCCCGGTGAGGCCTCCCTTGGACTTCACTTCCTCGTCGACCAGGCCGCAGCATTCGCCGACCACGCGCTCCCGATGCGGGGGCTTGGTCATCTTGTCGGAAAGTTTTCTTGCCGAATCCACGATTTCCTCCACTTTAGCTTCAATATGTCCCAGAGCATTCGTGCTGCGTCACGTCCGGGAGAGACCTTGGATTGCTCCACGTGGCGCCAGGTAACCGGTACTTCGACGACGTGGTAGCGAGACTTCGCGAGGAGCAGGATCTCCACGTCAAACGCAAATCCGTCCACCTGAGATGCACGAAACAGGTCTCGCGCCACCTCGCCACGGAATAGCTTGAACCCGCACTGGGTATCCTCGATTCCCCGCATGACCATTGACTGAACGAGCAGGTTAAACGTGCGTCCCATGAGCTCCCGAACCGGGTGTTGCCGGACTCGGATGTCGGCGCCGCTCTTTGCCCGTGAGCCAATCGCGATGTCCGCCCCTTGTGCCACGCGGTCTCGAAGCTTTTCGATCTCGTCGATCGGGGTGGCGAGGTCCGCGTCGGAGAAAAGGACTTCGTCGCCGCGTGAGGCGAGGACCCCGGCACGCACTGCGGCCCCCTTGCCGCGGTTTTCCGGGAGACGCAGGAGCTGAATTCGCGCGTTGCGCCCTGCCTTCTCCTGCACCACCCGAGTCGTCCCGTCGCTGGAGCCGTCGTCTACCACGATGACTTCGTAGCTTGACTCGATCTGCCCAAGGTAGTCAGCGACCGCATCGAGGGTGGGTCCCAGGCGGTCCTCTTCATTAAACGCAGGAATGACGACGGAAAGCATGGCGAGAACGGTGGCTAGTAAACCAGGCGGGCTGCTCGGCCGCAAGCAATTCGAGTCGACTGACGCGCTGCGGCGCGCGTGCTCGGCGGACCTTTGCTGCCTGAACGTGCGCTTGGGTTGACATGTGGTGCATGCCGCAGGTATGCCGGGGGGTGTCGTACCGGCTTGGAGTACCTGGAGTGTCACATGCTGATTGAACCAGCGCACGATAGGCGTTTCCGCGCGCGCGTTCTTGTCGTCCCCCTCCTATTCGCGTGCACGCTGTCCGGTTGCTCGTTCGACCCCACCGGGATCGCGTCTTCGGGCGGCCGGCCAACCGAACAGATCCCCGATGGCAGCAACTTGCAGCCCCCTATCGATGCGTCGCCACGCCCACTACCCGATGCGCGCGTTGACCGACCTCAGGTTGATGCCTCTGAATCAATACCCGATGCCCGTCCGGCCGATGCACGTCAAGAGCCAACCGATGCCCGTCTCGACCCTCCCGACGCTCGCCGCGACCATTGCGCCGAGGCATGCGTGGGCGGCACTTGCGAAAATGGCGTGTGCATCATCACCTGCGGCGGTGAAGGCTCCTGCGCCACCCAGGTCACCTGCCCGGCGGACGTACCGTGCCAGGTCCTGTGCAGTGGGAAGCAATCGTGCGGGGAGGGCGTCGCCTGCACGGGTCCGTTGTGCGACATCCGTTGCACGGGCGAAAACGCATGCGCTGGCCGAGTGGACTGTGCTGGGACCAGCTGCAAGGTCACGTGCGGCGGGAACGCGTCATGCCAAAGCACCCTCGACTGTGGGGCAAAGAACTGCTCGGTTTGGTGCGGAGCAGAAGGGGCATGTTATGGCCGGGTCTCCTGCCACGGGGACTCGTGCTCAGTGGGCTGCACCCAGCCATTGACCTGCCTGGGTGGCGTTGGGTGCGACGCGGGGAAGATCTGCGAGGTCCAGTGCAAGGGAGAGGATTCCTGCCTCGAGGATATCTCGTGCCCGCTCGCGGGGCGCTGCGGCGTGTCATGCGCCGGCAAGAAGTCCTGCGCTGGTAATGTCTTGTGTGGGGGCGGGCACTGTCGCTTCGAGTGCAGCGGCCACACGGCCTGCGGCGGCCAGGTCGACTGTCAGAGCTCCTGCGGGTGCGATACCGAATGTTCGGGCAATGGCGCGTGCAAGACTCCGCCCATTTGTCCCACCGGCTGCAAGGCGGGGAAAAACTGCACGTCCAGGCCGGAAGGCTGCCACGAGTGCACGCCCTAGCGGCTCGGGCCTGCGCCCATGGCTAAACGTTCGGAGACGGAAGGTGCAGCCGCTGCCGCGACATGAGATTGGAGATCGCGACGAAGACGATGGCCGCAAAGGCAGTGGCCAAGGCCAGGCCGCCCCACGGCTCATCCGCCAGCCCGAAGGCCTTCACCGACCGCTCCAGGAACCCAAAAATCGCGTTCAGGCAGGTCGCCACGAGGAGGCCGCCAAGGATAGACCCCTCGCGAGCCCAGCGAGAGGCTTTTGAGAACTTGGCGCGACCGAGGGAATAGCCGAGAACGGCGGCAAAGCAGGCGTGGGCGAGGGTCGTAATCACCACGTTTCCGATCCCCGTAGCGAGGAACACGCTCCCCTGGACGCCCTGGAGATAACGATAGTTCTCCTCGGTAGCAAAGCCAATCCCTACCGCCGACATGTACATGATGCCGTCCATTGGCTCATCGAACTCCTTCGATAGGTAGATAGTCGAGCGCACGAGCAGGTACTTCACAAGCTCCTGCACGACGGCGATTATCGCCAGGGAGCCCACGACCTGCTCGGGACTTGGCCCGTGGATTCCGCGGTGCGAATGGGGTTGGTGGACCATGTCGAGGAAAAAGCCAGCCACCGGTCCAGAGACGAGCGCTCCGAGGAGGAACATGCCCAGGATGTAGGATTTCGGCTCCGGCTCGTGGCGGTCTTGGAGGTAAAAGAATCCCAGCCACAAGAGAGCGGGAATCCCCGCGAGCCCGGCGGCGACCAGCGGCGAGAGCCAGACCGGCACGCGCAGGTCGAAGATGCGCTCTACGATCACTGCTACGAGTACTAGCCCAATTAGGCCTGCGCCGAGCAATAGCTCGGTCCCCACCAAGGTCCGCACCCTGCTCATGGCCATATCGTATCACCAAGACGCGTGGCTAGTGCTGGGGTCTATTGGGCGACGGCAGCCCTCGTGGCGACGTCCGAGACGACGAGTGTCACCAGGATGAGCAGGAAAAGAGTGGACAGAATCAATACCATCCGGTTGACAAATCGCTGTTCAATCATGTGCATGAAAAAGAGGACCACCAGGGTCCCCTTGGCGGTCGCAATGGCGAGGGCGATGGTCAAGTCCCACGCCCCAAAATCGGCAAGCGAGGCCAGGAGGGTGACAAGAGAAAGGAGGGAGAGCGCGATCCAAGTATAAAGATAGGCGCGTCCGGTCACGTGGGTGCGTAGCACGGTTCACCTCGTCAGGTAGAGAAGAGGCCAAAGGAACAGCCAAATCAAGTCCACGAGGTGCCAATAGAGCCCACCGAGCTCTAATGGGACGTGGTGCTCGGCAGAGAAGTAGTTCTTTCTCACGAGCACGGTCATCCACCCGAGCGCAGCGAGACCGCCCAGGACGTGCAGCGCGTGGAGGCCCGTCATGAAGTAATAAAGGGTGAAGAACGTCTTCGCGCCGGGGTTATCCATTGCGGTAAACCGATAATGAGAACCGGGAAGGATACCGTGGTGAACATGCTGCCCATACTCGATTATCTTAATGACCAAGAATGTGAGCCCGAGGAAGATGGTGGCGGTGAGAAGGGCGGCCGTCCAGCGGGGGCGCGAGACGCGCATGGAATGAATTCCCATCGCCACGGTAAAGCTGGAGCTAATCAAGATAAAGGTATTGATCGTGCCAAGGGTTAGGTTGTTGAGCTTCGCGGCAGCCATGAAGCCGGCCGGATACATTACACGATAGGCGCCGTAGAGCGCGAATAGCCCGGCGAAGAGGAGCAACTCGCTGCACACGAACAGCCACATGGCCAGGCGCGCAGCGTGGGCCTGCTTGGCAAGGCTCTCGAACTGCTCAGCGAGCCTTGGCACGCGCATGGGCTTCATCTTCGGTCAGGAAGTAGTCATAAGGACCGCGGGCGACTACAGGGGTCTCGACGAAGTTATGCTTCGGTGGGGGCGAGGGCGTGAGCCACTCGAAACTCCTCGATCCCCAAGGATTGGGCCCCGCCTTGGTTCCCCACTTCAGCGCGACGAGGAGATATACCAGGGTAAGCAGGAGCCCGAGTGCAAGCAGGAATGCGCCGCCGGTGGACAAGACGTTCAGCCACTGGAACCTATCCGGGTAGCTGTAATAGCGGCGTGGCATGCCAGCGTTGCCCAAGAGAAACTGGGGGGTAAAGGTCAAGAAGAAGCCCATGAACACGAGCGCCGATGCGAATAGCCCAACGCGTTCGGAATACAGGCGGCCGAACATCTTGGGAAACCAATAATGGAGGGCGGCCAGGTAGGAGGTGAGCGTGCCGCCGACCATGATGAAGTGGAAATGCGCGACCACGAAATACGTGTCGTGCCAATGCACGTCGAGGGAGGACGTTGCGACTGCCACACCCGTCATTCCGCCAAATACGAATAGAAATAGGAACCAAAAGAAATAGAGCAAGGGCGTGTTAAATGTAATTGAGCCACGATAAAGCGTGGCGACCCATGTCAGGACTTTGATTGCCGAGAAAATGGCAATGAACATGGACAAGATGCTGAACGCCCCGGCGCTGAACTCCGACATCCCCGCCACGAACATGTGGTGCCCCCAACCCAAGAGGCCGACAAAGGCAATCCCCAGGGACGAATAGGCGATGGCACGATACCCGGCGGGTACCTTGTGCGAGAACGTGCAGACGGTTTCGCTAATGACCCCCATGGCTGGGAGGATCATGATGTAGACGGCCGGGTGCGAATACAGCCAAAAGAGGTGCTGGAACAGCACGGGGTCGCCGCCCAAAGTCGGATCGAAGATGCCCATCTTGAGGCCGTGGTCGAGGGCCACCAGAAGCAGCGCGAGGCCCAGGACGGGGGTGGCGAGTATCTGAATCACGCTCGTCGCGTAGATCGCCCAGACAAACAGTGGCATCCGGTGCCAATCCATCCCTTGCGCGCGCAGCGTGTGGGTGGTGACGATGAAATTGAGCCCGGTCATGATCGAGGACATGCCCAGGAGGAATACGCCGATGCCGACGGGGACAACGGCGGTCGTGGACGTAGAGCTATAAGGCACGTAGAACGTCCAGCCCGTATCAACCGCGCTTTCGATGAGCCCCCAGACCGTCACCGCGCTGCCGACGACATAGACGTAGAAGCTCGCCAAGTTAATGCGCGGAAACGCCAGGTCCTTGGCCCCGAGCATGATGGGCAGCACGAAGTTGCCAAAGATGGCGGGAATCGCCGGAATCATGAACATGAACACCAAGACAATGCCGTGCATCGTGAACAGGCGGTTGTAGGTCGTCGCGTCCATCAGCGTGCGCCGTGGCGTGAGCAGCTCGAGCCTCAAGAGGAGCGCGAACGCGCCGCCCGCTATTAGGGCGAGCGTGGTGGCGACGAGGAACATGAGCGCAATGCGCTTGTGGTCCTTGGTGAGGAGCCACGACACGACCCCCTTTTCCGCACGGAGGTAATCGGGCTCGACATGAAGCACGTCGGGAGGGCGCCCGATGGGCGGCGTGCTAGGGAGCAGGGCTTCATCGCGAGGCGTGCTCATGGTGGCGGGCGTCCCGCGTCGGAGACCGTGGTGGAGTGCTCGTGCGGGGCGGCGGCGTCGACAGGGACGTCCTGCAGTCCGCTCGGCTCATGCCGATGCGCGTGTCCGTGTTCCTCGGCAGGCACGTGGCGGAGCGACTTGATGTACTCCAAGATGGCCGCTGTCTCACCGGGCCTCAGCCGACCAAGATACGACGGCATGATGGGTGGGAACCCCTCATGGCGCTTGGCCATGGGGTCCATCATCGATTCGGTGAGGTAGGCCTCGTCTGCGAGCGCAGCTCCCCCGCCGTCGAGCGGCACGGTGGAACCGAACATGCTCGCGAAGGTGGGGGCAATGTGGGGGGAGCCGTCGACTGAGTGGCAGCGAAGGCACCCGTGCTCCGCTGCCAGTCGCTGTCCCACATCTGCCATGCGGATTGGCTGAGGCTCGGCAGGGTCGCCCACAACCGATGGCTCGACGTAGTGCTGTCCCGGGATCCGCCCGGTATCGTCGCCGCGTTGCCAGGCGTCGTACTCTTCGGGTGCGAGTGCGACCACTGCACCACGCATGGTCGAGTGACCCTCGCCGCAATATTCGGTGCAGAGGACCTGGTAGGTCCCAGCACGCTTGGCCTCAAACCACTGGGTCGTATAGCGCCCGGGCAGCACGTCCCACTTCGCTCGGAAATCCGGGACGAAGAAGCTGTGGATCACGTCGCGCGAGGTCATGAGCAACTTGACCGGGCGACCGGCGGGAACGTAGAGGGTGGAGATCGATCGCTTTCCGCCAGGATAAGCGAATTGCCACATCCATTTCTTTCCGGTGACATGGACCTCGAGGGCGTCCTCAGGCGGGACCCTCAGGTGAACAAACTGGCGGAAGCCGAGAATGGACCAAAGGAGGAACAGCCCGAGGAGCCCCCCGACGACGAGGACCTCGAGCCACGTCGGAATGACCACCGTCGCCGTCGGGGTACGGGCGCTTGGCGGGCCGGCCGAGAGGAGTGCCGCTTGCGGCCCCTCGGTTGGGGGGGCCTCCCCTTTTCGCTTGTAGAGGAGAATGAACACGCCCCCGACGAGGGTGACGAGGGTGGCCCCGAGCATGGTCACTGTAATGACGAAGTAATGCAGCTTGTCGATTGAGCTCGCGAAGGTCGATTCCTGGGGTGGAAGGGCGAGGAGCCAGCGGTAAAGCTCGTTCATGGTCTCCCAACCTTCCGCTGGCGCTCTAGGCGAAACAGCCAAGCCACGGTGGCGACGAGACCGACGAGGACGCAGATCGATCCGATCCTCATGAAGCGCGTCACGAACAGCTCGTACCGGCGCGACGCTGGGTCGTATCGGAAGCACGTGAGGAGCACTCGATCGACGAGACTGGCGGTCTTGCCTTCAGCGGCCTGGAGCAGAGCGAGCTTGAGATCGCGTGGCTTCGGCTCGAGGCCGTAGAGGTAACGCGAGACCTTTCCCGACGGGGAGAGCGCCACAACTGCAGCTGGATGGGCATATTGGTCGGTACGCGGGTCGTACTCGAACTGATATCCCACGGCTTGGGTAACGGCAGCGACTGCGTCCTTGCTCCCGACGAGGAATGGCCAGGCGTGGGTTGCTCCCTTCTTGCCGAGCACCTCGAGGACCTGGGATTGGGCACGGGCCGCATCGCTCGGGCCATCTCTGGGGTCGATGCTCACCGTGACCACTCGAAATGAGCGCCCCGGCTCCCAGTCGAGCCGCGCGAGCGCGCGGGCGATGCCACGAAACACGAGTCCACACAACATCCGGCATCGGAAATAGCCCGGGACCAAGAGGACCGGCGTTCCGCCGGAGAAGTAATCACCCAGGCGGACGGCGATTCCCTCCTGGTCGACGAACGTGGCCTCCAGCGGAGCCTGCTCACCGAGACGCTCGATGACATCGACGAGGAGTGGCACGGCCGCGTCGGGCTCTTCCAGTGCAAGTGAGGGGAGGGCGACCAGGAATGCGGACATGGCCGTGGCTGCGACGAGCGTCCTTCTCATGGCTCCCGCCCCCTGGGCTCACCAGGTTCCCCGCCATCCCCGCGCTCCAAGACGAGATCCATGGCTCGTGCGACCGGAATGCTTATGACCCCTTGCTCGCGATTTACCCATCCGTAGGACTCGAGGGCTTGCTGCTGCTCGAGCACGTGGCGAGGCATCTCCTCCTTGCCGGCGAAGAGCGAAGTCTCCAATTCACCGAGTGAGCGTGCCGGCTTGGCCAGTGATGGCCTGGTGGGGCGCGCGGGCGCCTCCCAGGAAGAGAACATCTTGAGGAGCACCCATGCCAGGAGGACGCAGGCGACGGAGACCACGAGCGTTCCGAAGAGGACCGCCATGACCTTGCGATCGGCGATGACATCCTCCTCGAGGTGGACGTCCCGATGTTCAACGGTGTCGCTCACAGCGCGCTCCGATACCCGAGCGAGGCCGCGAGTGCTGGATCTCCCGTGGGAACGAGCGGATAACCCCTCTGCCTCCACGTCGCCACGAGGAGGGCCGACCCACCGACGAGGAGGAGGGCGCCGAGATCCAGCACGTGGGGACGGATTCCTTCCACGTGTAGCGAAGGAAGAACCACCCAGTAGAGGTCCACGTAATGCATTACCAATAGCCAGCACGCCACGCTCGCGAGCAGCCCGGAGCGGAACTTGATGCCCTTTGAAAGGAGGATGAGGAACGGAATGGCGAAATGGCCGATGATTAGCGCAAGGCCAACCCCCTTCCACGTTCCATGGGTCCTGGCGAGATACCACGTGACCTCTTCGGGCTTGTTGGCGATTTGGACCAAGAACGCCTGGAAGAAAGCGATGTAGGCCCAAAAGATGACAAAGGCGAGCAGCAGGCGTCCAAGGGCGTGGAAGTGATACGGCGTCACTCCGCTCACCGCGCCGCTGCGTCCGGCTAAATGGGCAATAATCACGAGCAATGCAACCGATCCGAGAAAACCACCTGCAAAGTAGTAGATACCGAACACGGCGGAGTACCAGGCTGGGTCCAAGGACATCAGCCAATCGAACGCGGCGAAAGTGAAAGTGAGGGCAAGTGCAGGAACCCCGGCTGCACTCAACCTGAACTGCTTCTCCTTGAGCTCGTCGATAACGTGAGCGTCATCACCTCGGACGTCCTGGGACAAGGACCACCTCCGGAGGAAGTGGGCGAGTACCATCCACGCTGCGAAATACACGAGCGCCCGCACGGCAAAGAACGGGATGTTCAGGTATGGTCGCTTGTGCGACAGCACGCGCGCCATGTGCTCGACCCCCGTCTCGTGAGGACCTATTGAGCCATGGGCCCAGGGATACATCTGAACCCCAGCAAGGATCGGAATGAAGAGGAGAGCCAACAGCGGTAGGGTGGCCACGACGGCCTCGGCAAGGCGGCGGACGATAATGAGCCAATACGCCCGCATGAGGTGCCCGATCATGAGGAACACGAGCATTCCGAGCGCCAGGCTCAGCACGGTGGCAAAGGCCGCGACGTAGGAGAAAAAGGCCTGCCTAGGGCTAACCGCCCACCCCCACGCCAGGGTGAGGGCGCCAAGGACAGCGGACCCGGTGCCGAGGGTCGTTAACCTCTTGCTTCCCTGAAACGGTGACGCATTCACTTGAGGGCCCTCGACGCTTCTTCCTTAAGCGCCGGTGGTAGCTCGTTCAAGGACACTTGGCGGCTGACCTGCAGCGCGCGCAGGTACATGATCACCGCCCACCGATCGGCTTCACCGAGCTGTAGCCTGTAAGAAGGCATTAGGCCATAGCCCTTGCTAATGACTTGGAACACCCGTCCCGGCGCCATGGCGCGAATGCGAGCATCCAAGAGCGAAGGCGGTGGGCGAAGCGTCATGTTCCTTGCGACGACCGAATCGCCATCCCCGAGATGACCGTGGCATGGCGCGCAGAAGACCTGGTAGCGATCTTTGCCGCGCTCGAGGAGGGCACGGGTCGTGGGTATCGGGAAGCGTGCGGCGGGCTTGCCCTCCATGGTTCCCTCCGTGTAGTCCTCCCGCCCGAGGATCCGCTCGCGAGGAACGACCCCTTCAGCGAGCGGCCGCATGGAGGTCCCATCGGCAAAGAACTCCGCGGCCTCATAGGGCTCGTACCGTGCCTGGTCGATCATCCTCTCGAGGTCAATGCTCACGGGCAGGCCGGTATTCTCGCAGCCGGCGAGGAAGGTGCAGAGAGAGAGCCAGAAAGGAGCGGGAGGAGCGAGACGAGTGCTCATCCCTCGCTCTCCACGAGGATGATGCGTAGCGCGCCCATCCTTTCGAGGTCATGGCGCGTCTTTTCCGCATCGAAGCGGGCATCCCGTGACGAGACGCTCAGCCAAAAACGGTCGATGGTCGCGCGCTCGAAGCCGTCCACTTCGAACACTGGATGCCAGAGACGCGGAAGGCCAGCGAGGAGCAGCAGCGTGACGAGCGCGCTGAGCGCGGCGAAGAGGACGCCCATTTCAAACGTAACAAAGAAGAACGCCGCGGGCATGTGTGGCGGGCGGCCGCCGACGTTAATGGGGTAATTATAGGCGTTCATCCACCACTGAAGGGCGTAGGCTCCCGTCGCACCGACAGCGCCGCCGGCCAGCACGTAATACGGCAAGCGGGACGGGCGAAGCCCGAGGGCCTCGTCACCTCCATGCAAGGGGAACGGCGAGAACGTGTCGAGCTCGGAATAGCCGGTCTCACGCAGCTTCCTAACGGCGGCGAGAAGCGCATCAGCCGTGTTGAACTCAGCGAGTAGGGCTGCCATCGGGTGAGGCCACTCCTTTTTCCTCGTGCGCCATTTCTGCTTTCATTTCCTTGATCTCTGCCAGCGGTACGAAGGGGACGAATCGCAGGAAGAGAAGGAAGAGAAAAGAGAAGAAGCTAATCGTCCCAATAAAGATCCCGATATCCACCCAGGTGGGGGCGTAGTCGGCCCAGGACGAAGGGAGAAAATCCCGCTGCAGGGAGTGGACGATAATCACGAAGCGCTCAGCCCACATGCCCAGGTTAATGAGGAGAGAGGCCACGAAGAGCACGGCGATGCTCCTGCGCATCCTCTTCCACCAGAAGAGCTGCGGCACCAGGGCATTGCACGCAATCATGATCCAAAAGACCCATGCGGCTGGGCCGAACGGACGTGCCTCGAGGTAGGTGAACTGCTCGTAACGGTCACCGCTGTACCAGGAGATGAACAGCTCGAGGATATAGGCGTAGGTGACAATGCCGCCGGTGACGAGAAGCATCTTGGCCATGTTCTCCAGGTGCCGCAGCGTAATCACGTTCTCCAAGTGGAAGAACTTTCTGGTTGGTATGACGAGCGTGATCACCATCGCAAACCCCGAAAAGATGGCTCCAGCGACGAAGAACGGCGGAAAGATGGTCGAGTGCCAGCCAGGGAGGATGGTAATCGCGAAGTCGCTCGAGACGATGCTATGCACCGACACGACGAGCGGCGCCGCGAGCCCGGCGATGAGCCCATACGCAATGCGGTAGTGTTGCCAATGGCGACCCGAGCCACGCCAACCGAGGGCAAAAACGCCGTAGACCCGCCTCATCCGCGTGGTAGGGGCGCGGTCGCGCAGGGAGGCGAGGTCTGGAACGAGGCCCAAGTACCAGAACAAGAGCGATACGGTGAAGTAGGTAAGGACCGCAGCGGCGTCCCAGGGGAGGGCGCTCTTTAGCTGCGGCCAGACCTTCATGCGATCGGGATACGGGAACAGCCAGTACGCGAACCACGGACGCCCGAGGTGCAATACCGGGAAGATGCCCGCCTGGATCACCGCGAACAGGGTCATCCCCTCGGCAAATCGGTTGATGGAGGTTCGCCACCTCTGCTCGACGAGGAGCAGGATCGCCGAGATGAAGGTGCCCGCGTGTCCGATTCCGATCCACCAAACGAAGTTGATAATGGGGAATGCCCAGCCAATGGGGATCGTCGTGCCCCACACGCCAATGCCGGTGACGACCGTGTAGGTGATGCACGCGCCGAGGAGGAGGGTCCCTGCTCCGCTCAAGGCCAGGCCGAGGAGCCAAGTGCGCGAGTGAGGCGTCCAAGTCGGGGCAAGGAGCTGATCCGTGAGTTCCTCGTCGGTGGGCCTGCCAATGAGGATCGGCTGCTCCATCCGCTACGCGAGCTCCTTGTTTTGATGAAAGAGCTTGATGAGGTATTGGGTACGCGGCCGGGTGCCCTGGTCGTGGAGCACCTCGTAACTTCTCGGATCGGCACGCAGGCGGCTCACCGCCGAATCGGGATCGGTAATCGACCCAAAGACGATGGCGCGCGTGGGACATGCCTGCTGGCAGGCCACCTGTATCTCCCCGTCGCGGATGCGCCGTCCCTCGAGCTGGGCTCGGATCTCGACGCTGCGGATACGTTGCACGCAGTACGTGCATTTCTCCATCACGCCCCGCTCGCGCACGGTGACGTTGGGATTGCGACCTAGCTTGATTAGTGAGCGATCGACGTAATCAAAGAAGTTGAACCGCCTGACCTTGTACGGGCAGTTGTTGGAGCACGTCCGGGGGCCAATGCACCGGTTGTAGATCATTTCGTTGAGCCCATCGTCGCTGTGCACGGTCGCGTTCACTGGACAGACGTACTCGCAGGGGGCCTTCTCGCAGTGTTGGCACAGCATGGGCTGGCTAACCACCCGCGGGTTGTCGGCGCCGCCGTGGTAGTAGCGGTCAATGCGGAGCCAGTGCATCTCGCGGTTCCGCAGGACTTGGGTCTTTCCGACGACGGGCACGTTGTTTTCCGCTTGGCACGCGACCACGCAAGAGCTGCAACCAGTGCAGGCGGAGAGATCGATTGTCATCCCCCACTGATCGCCCGGCTTGGTGTAGTCGCGGAGCAGGGACGGGACGGGTCCCCGATACTCCTCGGTGAGTTGCGGGTGGAGGCGGAACTCCTCAGAGTCCGCCATCAGGGCCAGGGGGCGACCGTGGGTGACGTAATGTGCCTGCGTTATGGCCAGGCGATGCTTGCGGCCGATCTTGCGCACGCTCACGCCCGTCATGGACCACGGCGCGCTCGTCGTTCGAACGGGGTACGCACTCACTCCAACCGCGCGGGCGATCTTTTCGTCGCCATTCCGGCCGTAGCCGAGCGTCAAGGTGATCACTCCATCGGCCTGCCCAGGCACCACTAGGATCGGCACCATGAGCTTGCGATCACCGTGGGCCAGCTCCACGATGTCTTCGGTTGCAATCCCCTGGCTAATGGCCGTACGTGGCGAGAGGAGTGCCGCGTTGTCCCAGGTAAGCTTGGTCATTGGGTCTGGCAGCTCTTGGAGCCAGGCGTTGTTGGCATGGCGGCCGTCATGCACGGCATGGGATGGGCGAACTTGTAGCTCCAGCACGTCGTGGCGTAGGGGTGGCGTTTCGGTCAGCGTGCGAAGGTGGGGAATGAGCTCCCTCCATGCGAGAGCTGCGTCGACGTGGGGAAGCGCGCTTCCTGGAACGAGGCCGCGCTGAACCGAGCCCTCCCAAAAGCTCTCGAAACCCACTGGCGCAACCTGCTCCCTCCAGGTATCGCGTACGAGGCGGAATGCCGTCGTCTTGGTTTCGCCGCGAGAGATCGCGAGCATCTCGGCGCACGTCTTGCCGCCGAAGAGCGGCATGATCAGCGGCTGCTGGAAGGACACCGTGCCGTCGAAGGCCCTGGCATCACCCCATGCCTCGAGGAAGTGGGCAGAAGGCGCCACCCACTTGCAATCGAGCGCCGTCTCGTTGCGGTACGGAGTGAGATATACCGTGTTCGCAACGCCTCGCACGTGGTCGGAAAACCTCATGTCGGCCGGGGCGTTGTACGAGGGGTTCCCTTCGAGGATGACCAACGTGTCGACCCTCTTGTGGCTGAGTTCCTCGACGAGAGCAGTGAATGGATGCGCGCGCTCGTCCAAGCCGAGGACCGTGGGCATGGTAAACCAGGCGGTGCGGCCCAAGCTTCCGAGCACGGCGTGGATTCCATGAGCGACCGCGTGCACCCATGGAGGCTGGCTCTCGCCCACCAGGAACGCGGCCGCGCGCCCCTTTGGGGCGACGTCCGCTGCAAGGGCACGCACGAACCGCTCAGTGTCGCCTCGTGGACGCAAGCGAGCGAGCACTTGAACGGCCTCGTCGGGCATTTCGGCCCTTCTCCCATGGGCGTGGACGAGCTCCGCGAGAATCGACGCTGCGATCCGCCCGATCTCGCTCGGCCGCGCGTTGAGTCGGTGGTCTGCCATGCTCCCGGTCGGTGTGAGGGTGGGCTCAACGACGTAGAGGCGACTCGGCTTGTGGCTCGGCGCGCGGCGCGCGTCGGAGAATTGGCGCGCATGCCGGATCGCGAGGGGACCCAACCCCAAGAAGTCCGAGTCCAGGGCCACGGCGACGCGGGCTTCATGCAGGTCCACCTGGGCCTGAAGAGGGCGACCGAAGACGAGGCTAGCCCCGCCGTACGCATTGCCGGTCTCGAGCGGCGAGAAGAACGTGAACCGTGCCCGAGGAAATGCCTTCTCGATTCGCGTCACCAACCGAGCTACCGTCGATGAGCTCGTGGGCTCGAGCAGAAACCGAAGCCCAGCGCCTTCATCCTGCCTTGGGGCTTGGGTGAGTGATTGGACCAGCGATTCCCAGGTCGTGGGTTGTCCGAGGAAGAGCGGCTGGCGGAGGCGGCTTGGATCATACAGGCCAAGGATTGCCGCCTGTTCAAAGGCGCCGGTAGCTCCCAGGCTGGCTGGATGTTCCGGGTTCCCTTCCAGCTTGATGGGGCGCCCTTGGTAGCTCGTGGCGATGACGCCCATGGCATGCCCGTCGGTCACCATGGACGTCGCGAAGTGGAGGGGTTGGCCGGGCACCACCTCGTGGGGCGCCAGGGCGTAAGGCAGGATCTTCTCGGTCGGCGGAGCCACAATGCAGCCGGGCATGGCTGCGAGGAGCGCACCGGCTCCCATGAGCCCTAGGAAGTCACGCCTGGTCATGACGTCGGCATGCTGCCAGGTTCCCGTGGGCATCCCCTGCGGGAATTCCTCGTCGTGGGCGGCGCGAAAACGCTCCGGCTCGACGAGCTCATCGAATGTCCGCCAGAAGGCGAGACTATCGTCCCGTGCGACCACCTTGCCCAAGAGCCCATCACGGTCTCCCAAAGCACCCTCCTACCTATGGCAAGCCGTGCAGTGGGTGAGGCGCCGCACGCCATAGCGTTGTGCGAGCGCCTCCCTCGCTCTCGAGTCCGCTTGGCGAAAGTTCATGACCGCCACCAGCTCCTTCGGGCGCAAGTGCCTTTCTGGCGAGCGATGGCAATCGAGGCACCAGCCCATCGTGAGTGGCGCCACCTGGTACACCCGGACCATTTGGTCCACGCGCCCGTGGCAGGTGACACAGCCCACGCCCTTGTTCACGTGAATGGAGTGATCGAAATAGACGAAGTCGGGCAAGTCGTGCACTCGGTTCCAAGGAATCGGCCTGTCCGAAAAGTGGCTCCGCCGCACCGGCTCGAGCACGGGGCTGTTGTTCCAAATCTGGCCATGGCAGCCCATGCAGACCTCAGTCGGTGGGATGCCCGCAACGGCCGAGCGCTCGGCATCGAAGTGGCAATAGCGGCATTCGATTCCATCGTCTTGCACGTGGTGCCGATGGTCGAACTCCACAGGCTGGTCAACGGGAAAGAACTGCCCAGTCACGTATGGAGTGCGAACGTAGATAATTAACGCCGTGGGTATTCCCACGACCACCAAGAACATGCCGAGCATCGCGAGGCGGATGGCAGTATTGGTCCACTCCGGGAACAGGGCGGCCATGGGCTCAGTGCATTGGAGTACGCAGGCCGCGAGCAGTCGCAAGGTTAGTTGCTTGTCAGAACCCGACGCGCCAAAAGGCTGCCCAAAGGCCGCGGGAAGAGGTAATGTCCCTTGCGACCAAAAGGGGGAATGCATGTCAAGGGCTGTCCTTGTCGGGCTCGTGGTCTCGATCCTGCCCACGCCGGCGCTCGCTAATGGTGTCAACACCCACACGTTTATCGCCCTATCGGGGCGTGACCAGCTCCCCCCGGGGCAGCTCAGGGATCTATTGACCGAGAAGGAACATGAGCAGCAGCTCATTAATGGGGCGGTCTTTCCAGACGGTGGTTATGCGGTCGAAGATGGCTACGGGGAGATTGCCCACTGGGAGCCCTTCTTTTCGAGCTATGTCCGGTGGATCCGCAAGAACTACCAACCTCCCTACCAAGGCGAGGGTGCCGCCCACGTGGCCTTGCTCTTGGGGGCAGCATCCCACGGCATCGCTGACCCCATTTTCGATGGGCACTTCGTCGCCGCCGCGGAGCAACACGAGACCGAGCGCTTTGGTAATGGGCTCATTGACGGGGTCGACGCAATCACCGACGTGCTCCTGGTGGCAGCCACCGGACAAGACATCATGCCCAACGAGGACATCCGACCAAAGGTGCTCGTCGAGGTCTTCCAGGGCATGAAGGAGCCGTACCAGGTGGCGCCAGAGCTCCTTCTCGACGGGCAGCACCTTATCGGGGTAGCGATCGCCGCTGGAAAAAGTGGCGCCAAGAACGCGCGAAGAGTCAAGGAGCTGAGCGACATGTACAGGTGGACATCGGACCACCTCTTCGACGCGTGGATACCCGGCAGCGTTCCTTGCTTGGCACGTGCGGCATCATCGTACCAGCAAGCGCTTTGGGATCGCCTGCACGGGGAGCACCTCGAGGAGAACATGGTGATCGGTACCGTGCCGAGCGATGGGGCGATGGGGCATTCCACCGACGCGTCCACGGCGGAGTCCCAGCTCCTCATCGTGTTCGGCTACGAGATGTCGCTCGACGGCTTGAAACCCGACATGCTTACCATCACCGACGGGACCGGCAAGCCCTACGGGGTCTCAATCCACGGGCCCTATGGTAGCTCGACCGGAAATACGGCCAGGCTCGTCCCGAGGGAGGACTGGGCAAAAGACCAAGACTTCACCGTCACGCTCGCTCCAGGCCTCAAGACCACCGATGGCGTTGCCATGGAGAAGCCACTCACGTTCCACTTCTCAACGCGAGTGCCGACGGAGGCTAGCTTGCCGCCCTGCATGGATCCCACGCCGAATCAGGGAGATCCTGCAAAAGCTCTGGTCGATCCTGAGTCGGGCGGGTGCATGGTGATGCCAGGGAGGCGCGACGGCACCGGGCTCGCGTTCCTGGTCCTCTTCGCCACATGTCTTGTCGCAATGTCTTGTCGCACGACGCAGCGTCGGCCACTGGCGAGCAGGCGCTAAACCATGAGCGACCAGGCGTATTGGGAGCGGCACGCTCAGCGGTACGATTCATCCTTGCGCCTTCTTGGCAGGCCATTGCCAAGGATGCTCGAGCTCACGAGCAGGGCCGTTGCAGGCTGTCGCCGGGTGCTCGAAGTCGCCGCTGGAACAGGGCTCGTCACCACGGCCATTGGCAAGGTCGCTGGCGAGGTCATCGCCACGGACTACGCGGCGGCCATGGTCAGCCTCTTGCAGCAGCGCGTGCGCGACCAGGGGCTAGCCAACGTGCGCTGTGAGCAAGCGGACATCCATGCTCTCCCTTACGAATCAGGGGCGTTCGACGCGGTCGTAGCGGCGAATGTCCTTCACCTCGTCCCCGACTTTCCGAAGGCGATCGCCTCCCTGCGGCGCGTCCTTCGCCCTGACGGGAAGCTCGTGACGCCGACGTTTTGCCACGACGAAACAGCGCTGTCCTGGATGGTGTCCCGTGCCCTTGCGCTAACCGGATTCCCGGGGCAGAGGCGATTCACGGTTGGCACGCTCGAGGCCGCGCTTGCCAAGGAGGGGCTCCGCGTGACCCACGTCGAGACCCTTCCAGGCCTGATTCCGATAGGGTACGTAGAGGGGCACCTTAGCGGTGCTGGGGCGTCTTAGGCACGACTAATCGGGATCACACGCGCCTTCACAGAAGAGCGAGACCTCTCCGGTCTCCATGAAATGGGAGACCTGCTCGAGAACATTGGCGCGAAAGGGCATGCGGTAATGCGCGCCGTTGTCAGTCTCCGGTGGCACGTTTGTCCTGGGCGGATAATTTCCCGCGATATCCTCGGCTAGGTGATATTGGACCAGCACCGACTCGCTCGACGGTGAAGTGACCGTCTCCAATCCAAAAATGTCCTCAATCAGCGGAGCCATGGCCCGTATTCCAATGGCGCGGGCGAGCATCTCCGTAGCCATGTTCGGGACCTGACTATCTCCGATGGCCTCTTGCAGGATGACTTTCCGATCTGGCGGGGCGTCAGGCAGGGGTCGCTTGAACATGAGCTTGGTCAGGTTGAGTGGATCCGAGAGGTCAAATCGGGTCTGTGCCAGGGCGATTCCGAGCTGCTGCACGATTGGATCCGGATAATAGGTATCGAGCACGCTCTTGATGGAAATCCAGTGGATTGACCGAGGAATCATGTTCAGCCAGACCGCTCCAGGGACCGCGAGCACGCCGCGAACGATGCGGTTGGACAGGGAGATGAGTGATGCGCCCTGGATCCCACCGAGGCTGACACCGTAGTAAAAGACCCGGCTCGCATCGACCAGGTCGTAGGTCCCCGTGCGGATCGCGTTGTCCCTCGCCATGGGACCTAATGCCAGCTCAGTGAGCACCAAGTTGTTGATTAGGGATTGCTGAAGCCGGTCCGTTATCAGCGATATGCGATCGAGGTTCGGAATCACATTGGCGATGATCTGCTCGCGATCACCGCCAGACAGGCCAATCCAATCAGTGGCCACGACGACGGCGCCCGTCTTCTCCGCCATTGCATGAATGGCTCGCGCCTCCCCACCGGAGGTCAGGTACTTGCGCCCCTTGCCGAAGATGCCATGGCCGAAGATCACCAAGGGTAATGAAGCCGAGCTCTCTCGTGCCTTCTTGGGAATTATCATGGTGAACGGGTACCAGGCGTTCTTCTCCTGCCGAACTGGGCGATGCGCCGAATCGAATACGATGTCGCTCTTTTCATTGAGGTACGAGGGCACCTCGAAATCACCTTCGACGATGCGCGCCAGGTGCTCATTGGGGTCGTCGACCACCTGGGTAATCCGGTAACCGAGGTCTCCACGAGCGACAACTCGCAGTGCCTCTTCGCGCATGGACAGAACGGACCCCAGGAGGTGCTCCTCGCTCGCCACCATGAAGTCCCACGCCAGAAGCAGGTTCTTGCGTGGATACCCGTGGGACTCCAGGAAGGCAAAGAGGCCCTCATAATGCTCCCTCACCGACTCGACCTGCGCGTTGTCCGTTGGGATGCGGTCTCGCAGCGCGACAAATGCCCTCGGTGACTCCAGGGGCTTCCCGCTGGCATCGGTCAGTTCTCGGGTGAGGACAGCGACATGGCGCTTGCCCGTGGCCAGCGGCTCGATGGGGCGGACGATCAGGGCGTACCGATTCGTGCGACCGGAGTCCCGATTCATGTCCATTTCCGAGGAAAACGGCACTCGTTGTCCAGTTTCATGGTTGAACAGAGCAATCGTGTTCTTTTCCGAGAGCGATTCAGCGGCCTCACTTGTCGAGGTCAAGTGCTTGGAGTGGACATCCACGCCGAAATGGACGAGAAGCGGCCCAGCGGGCGAGACTCCGTCGGCCGTGTTGGTGGGGCCGATGTCAAAGTGGCTCCCATTCTCTCCGAGAGGGAGGGTGTTGTCCGGGTACTTGACCCTGACGCCAGTCGGGCTCGTGGGGTCCGGGACTTGGAAAAACGCGCTCGGATAGGGGAGCACGCAGTCCCTGCTGGTCGCGAACGGGTTGCAACCAGGCTCGACGTGGAGCGACTCGACCTCCGAGTCGCAGGCCGAAACGATCACCACGAGCACCACTAGCACCAAAGACCTGCCCATGTTTCCCATGAGGCCCTCCCCTTTTCGCGGTGGCTCCCCGCGGAAGCCGGTCCATGCCGCGCCGGCATGTTAGTTCTACAGGGGCTTGGATAGCAATGGCCTCTGCACCTGCACCTCTGCACCTGAATTCGGGGCAGCCACGAACGAGAGGTCGAGAACAGGGGCCGGGGAGCGCGAGGCCGAGCTGGGGGGGGACACCCCAGGACTCCACGCCCCATGCCAGGGGCACTCGCGTGTTTTCAGGAGGTTCTCAAGCGATTTCCTGGCTCCTGGTTTGCTTTGCGGGGAGCGCAATGCGTCGAACAGGTTCGTTATTCATCGCGCTCGCTGGAGCGTGCAGTGATTCGCAATCGGCAAGGCCCCTCGATGGGAGCCCTCATTCCATTTCCGACGGAAGCCCAGTGGACGTCGGTGGACGAATTGACGCGGGGAGGATTGCCGATGGGTCAATCGACCAGGACAGTGGACGAGCGCCCGACGCGAGCCGACCCGATGCCGGCACCCAGGAGGCATGCCGCTCTGCCCGACCAGCGACTTCACGTTTCTCCTATGGAGAAGCGCTGCAGAAGACGATGTTCTTTTATGAAGCTCAGCGCGCTGGCAAGCTCCCTCCTACCAACCGAATTTCCTGGCGAGGCGATTCAGCCCTGAACGACGGTGCCGATATCGGCAAGGACCTAACCGGTGGGTGGTTTGACGCTGGCGATCACGTGAAGTTCGGACTGCCAATGGCCGCCACGGCGACACTTCTTGCGTGGGGAGCCCTTGAGTACCGCCAGGCGTACGAAGAGACATGCCAATTGCCCTTTACTCTCGCCAATATCCGCTGGGCGACAGATTACTTCATCAGGGCGCACGTCGCTCCGAACGAGCTCGTCGGGCAGGTGGGAAAAGGTTCCGATGACCATTCTTTTTGGGGGCCCGCCGAAGTCATGCCCATGGCGAGGCCGGCATACAAGATCACCGCGACGTGCCCGGGATCTGACCTAGCGGCCGAGACAGCGGCTGCACTTGCCGCATCGGCCCTGGTATTTCGTCCGACCGACAACGAGTACGCCGATGAGCTCGTGAGACATGCAGCCGAGCTCTATCGGTTCGCCGAAACGTACAAGGGGAAGTACAGCGACTGCATTCAGGACGCGCGGGCGTTTTACAACTCCTGGAGCGGATTTCAGGACGAGCTCGTCTGGGGTGCAGCATGGCTCTACCGCGCTACGGGCGACACGGTTTACCTGCGCAAGGCCGAGGAGCATTACACCTCGATGAATAAGGACATCAAGTGGACGCATTCCTGGGATGACAAGTCCTATGGCGCCTTCGTGCTCATGTCCCAGCTCACGAACCAGGAGCAATATCGAAAAGACGCCGAGGCCTGGCTCGACTACTGGACCGTGGGGGTTCAAAGCCGACGCGTGACCTACACGCCGGGCGGGCTGGCGTGGCTCGACCAGTGGGGCTCCCTGCGATACGCGGCGAACACCGCATTCCTCGCGCTAATCTACAGCGATCGGCTTGGCGACGCGGCGAAGAAGACCCGCTACCACGACTTTGCCGTGCGCCAGATCAACTACATGCTCGGGGACAACCCGCGCGGGGCGAGCTACGTCGTGGGCTTTGGCGAAAACCCTCCCAGGCGGCCTCATCACAGGACTGCCCACGGATCGTGGAGCAACAGCATCGAGGAACCGACGGAAAACCGGCATGTCCTGTTCGGGGCACTCGTGGGGGGCCCAGGGAGCGACGACTCGTATTCGGACGATCGCAAGGACTACGTCAAGAATGAGGTGGCGACCGATTACAACGCTGCGTTCACGGGTGCCTTGGCGCGCCTGTATGCCGAGCTCGGTGGACAGCCCCTCAGCGCTTTTCCCGTAGAGGAGCAACCTGATGGCGAAGAGATCTTCGTGAAGGCGGCGGTGAACTCGAGCGGCAACAACTACACCGAAATCAAGGCCTACTTGGTCAACCAATCCGCATGGCCGGCTCGAATGGGGGATCGCCTGTCGTTTCGTTATTACTTCACTCTCGAGCCGGGCGTGAATGCGGACATGATTACAGTGAGCTCTGGATACAACCAATGCGGCAAGGCTCCGCAGGTCAAGAAACACTCCGACCAGGTGTATTTCCTCGAAGTTGATTGCACGGGCGTCAATGTGTATCCGGGTGGCCAATCGGAGCACAGGAAAGAGGTCCAATTCCGCCTGACCAGCTCGGGGGGGTGGTCGCCGGAGAACGATTGGTCGTTCGAAGGAATTCCTTCTACCCCAGGCGCTCAGCCAGCAAGCGTGCGCCACATGCCGGTCTATGACGCTGGAGCTCGCGTATCTGGGCAAGACGCGCCCTGAGAGAATTTAAGGCGGTAGCGATGCCTTAAATCTCCTATTGCGGTGCTCCTCTGCCCGCTTCCCGAGATAGCATCCGGGGCGCCAGGGCCTTTGACAAGGCGGGGGAGGCAAGCATGAAGCGCACGCTTATCGTAATTGTCGTGTTGGCCGGGTGCGTCGACGATGGGGAAAGCACCGACGGGATATTGAGCGAGGGGCATTACGCCCGGTCTGGGCACTAGCGCTTGGTGCGGTAGATCGCCAGGAAAGAGCCCATGAGGACGGCCAGGAATAGTGGGACCGGACCTGTGCGACGTGCCGCGCCCATGACGTTGCAGCCATAGTAGTTGACGAGTTCGGGGTCGAGCGGTTCTTCGGTGGTCTTACTACCGTCGATGCCTGAATCACCGACTGAGGCATCGATGCCCGCATCACTTGGCGCGTCGAGCGGGCTCGCATCAGGCGTGCACGGCTGGCCCTCGCCCCGGCACGTTCCATCCTGGCACGCGTCGTTGGTTGTGCACTCATCCTGGTCATTGCATTGCCCTCCCTCATTGACTGGTGGCAGCGTGCATCGACCGGTTAATGGGTCACACTCCCCTTCACCATGACATTGGCCCGCCGAGCAAGTAATGGGGACGCCTGGAACGCAATCCCCCTCTTCGCAGTGGTCGCCTCGGGTGCAGAGGTCCCCATCGTCGCACGGACTGCTCTCCGCCTTGTTGGGATTCGAGCAATGCCCGGTCTGTGGATCGCAGGTGCCAGGGTTGTGGCACTCGTCCAGTGCACTACAAGTCACCGGGTCAGTACCAGCACATGTCCCGTCCTGGCACGAATCGGATCGGGTGCAGGCGTTGCTATCGTTGCAAGTTGTGCCGTTGGGCTTGATTGGGTTCGAGCACTGTCCCGTTGATGGATCGCAGGTCCCGTCGCCGTGGCATTGGTCGAATGACTTGCAGCTGAGCGGGCTGGCGCCGACGCAGGTTCCCTCTTGGCAGCTGTCGACTTGGGTGCATGCATTGCGGTCGTCGCAGGCCGTGCCATTGGGCTTGATAGGGGAGCTACACCTTCCAGTCGCTGGATCGCATGTTCCCGCGGAATGGCACTGATCCGCTGCATTGCAAGACACGGGCGCGCCACCGGTGCATTTTCCGTTCTGGCAGGAATCCGAGCGGGTGCACAGGTCGCCATCGTCGCACGGCGTGTTGCTTGGCTTGGCCTGGTACGAGCAGGTGCCGGTAGTGCTGTCGCATGTACCGGCGTAGTGGCATTGATCGGGGGAGGGACAGGTAATTGGGGCGCCGGTCACGCATTGCCCAGCTTGGCATGTATCCGTGAGGGAGCAGCCGTTGGTCACCCCACAAGGGGTGTTGTCGGGTTTCTTGGGGCTCGAACATTGACCCGTACTTGGGTCGCAGGTACCGGCGTCATGGCAGGCGTCGGCCGCAGTGCATGTGACCAGGTTCGATCCCGTGCACCGACCGCCGTCGCAGAAGTCGGAGCGAGTGCAGGCGTTGCCATCATCGCACGCGGTGCCGTCTGCCTTGACGGTATTGGTGCAAGCGCCCGTGCTCGGGTCACACGTACCGACGGTGTGGCACTGGTCGGAGGCGGCGCAAGTGACGGGGCTGGCGCCGGTGCAGGAGCCGTTCTGGCATGTGTCCGTCCGCGTGCAGGCATTGGTATCGTTGCATGCGGTGCCGTTGGTTTTAATGGGATTGGAGCAGGTGCCGGTAGCCGGGTCGCAGGCGCCTGCATTGTGGCACTGGTCGGAGGCGGTGCAGGTGACGGGGCTGGCGCCGGTGCAGGAGCCGTTCTGGCAGGTGTCGGTCTGGGTGCAGGCATTGCTATCGCTGCATGCGGTGCCGTTGGTTCTAATGGGATTGGAGCAAGTGCCGGTGCTGGGGTCGCATGTGCCCGCGTTGTGGCACTGGTCGGAGGCGGCGCAGGTGACGGGGCTGGCGCCGGTGCAGGAGCCGTTCTGGCAGGTGTCCGTCTGGGTGCAGGCATTGCTATCGTTGCATGCGGAGCCGTTGGTTTTCATGGGATTGGAGCAAGTGCCGGTAGCCGGGTCGCAGGCGCCTGCGTTGTGGCACTGGTCGGAGGCGGCGCAGGTGACGGGGCTGGCGCCGGTGCAGGAGCCGTTCTGGCA
>JACQUZ010000147.1 GCA_016210055.1 Deltaproteobacteria bacterium
AGCAAGCACCGCTGCGCCTCGCTCTCGTCCTCGATCCTTCGTCCTCTTGCCACTCGACACCTCCATGTCGCACCCGATCCTGCCGGGCGCGCCCACGGAAATCATCCCGCCGTCGCTGATGGGTCACGTTGGAAATCTTCGGCAGGACCGTCTCGCTGAACTCCATCGACGGCTCACATCAGAACAAGAACAGTCTGAGGTATCCCAATGCCAACAATGCTGGACGGCTTGCCGCGGATTTCAGCAGGCGGCAGGGAACCGCGGCAACTTACGAAGCTGGCGCGACATGGTGCTGCGGACACGGACCGACGCCTGAGCTTGCAGCTGAGAGAGCCTCGTTCAAAGGCGCCCTCGTCCCAGCGTCGTGAGAGATGCTGCGGGCTTGGTTGTGAATCGAGAATCTCGGTTGCGATATAGAACGTTGTAAGCGCACGATGGTATGTTGGTCTCGTCCGGCTCACGGATTCCGACGCAGCATTGGCGTATTCGGTCCGTGTCGAACGTTTCTTCATCCATGTGCGAGTGAACGTAGACCGCCTTCGAACTCCGCTCTCCGATTCGCATGCGCTCGGAGGTTGGAAGCCCAGGCGCGAACATGCGCCCAATCAACCCCTTGAGGGTGGAGAGCACAATTTCAGAGTCGGGGCATACTATTTCCCCGGACCAGATTCTGTTGATGACGTCCTGAAGGCGCTGTTCCACTTCGACCGTTGGTTCCAGGTAAAGCGACCCAGTGATGAGTGCTCGCAGGTCAGAGCGGTCCATGAATCGTGGAAATGGAAGCCAGCGACCATCCTCCAACTGAAGAAGGTAAGTGACGAGATAGCAGAGAGGGTGCGCGGCAGGTGAAGGTACGAAATCCGCGACGCGTAGAGCTCCATGGGTTTGCCGCTCGATGTCGGCAAGCACGTCATAGGTCGTATAGCGACCACGTCGATCACAATTTAGACCGCCTTGGCCCGTGAACGTCATCGTGTGCAACTCGACGCTTCGGATGCAATTCTTTGTTAGCGCCAGTTCGACGAAGGCTCCAACCTCTTCATCGTTGACGCCTCGGGCCAGGACGGGCAGCAGCGTCGTATTGACGTTGTGTTTTTCAAGAAGGGCAAGCACCTTCAGCTTCCCTTCGAGGAATTGCCCGCCCAGCATTTCCTTGTTGACGTTGGCCTTGAAGGAATCGAACGACAGGATGATGCGCGCATCCAGCTTGGCGAGCCGTTCCAGGAGCCATTCGTCTTTTAGAAAGCGGAGACCGTGCGTCGAGATGGTGATTCGGCGGATGCCCTCTTCATGGCAGAGCTCGACCAATCGCTCGAATGCCGGATGCTGGGTGGGCTCGCCGCCCGTGAGATTGATGATTCGTTTCTCAGGAGCAGCCTTACGGAGATGGCTCAGGATGGCGAGCAACTCGGCCTCCGACATGTGGTAGGCGCCGTCGTTCCTGTTGTGCGTGTAGCAAATGGGGCAGTCCAAATTGCAGGCTGAGGTGATGGGAACGATTGGAAGCTGGATCTGTTGCTCGTGTTTGGTGCAAGGCCCGCAATCGAAGGGACACCCTTGGCTCGCGTCCTTGATCGCCACGGGGGGCGTCAAGACGGGCGGATTGCTCATGACGTCGTCGTACCAGGCGGCGTTGGAGGACACGACGACCTCTGCCGCGCCATGGTCCGGGCACCGCTTGCGCATCACCACCTGTTCACCGCTTCTCCAGATCTCAGCAGGGACGCTGCAAATGCAGCGTGCGCAAAGACTGGTCGTGGTTCGAAGAAGTGCGTCGGCCATAGGTGCGGTCCTTCAGGCAGCGATCCGCTGCTCGGACCATGTAGTATAAATCAGGTTCGGGTCCCACCCATGGACCTTTCGGTGGAAGGAGGAATTCGTAGTGTCTCTGGGACTTGCCTTGGTCGCGATCCTCTTTCTCGCGTATGCGAACGGAGCGAACGACAACTTCAAGGGTGTGGCGACGCTCTTTGGGAGCGGAACGACCAACTACAGGCGGGCGCTCGGTTGGGGGACCGTTACGACGTTTGCGGGCTCTGTCTCGGCATTCTTTCTCTCTGACCAGCTTCTGAAAACGTTCAGTGGGTCCGGTCTGGTTGCTGACGCGCTGGTCGGTTCGCCGAGCTTCGTGACTGCCGTTGCACTGGGGGCGGCATGCACAGTGCTCTTGGCTACGCTTTTCTCGTATCCCGTGTCAACGACCCACGCGCTGACAGGTGCGCTGGTCGGGGCCGGCCTGGTCATGGGCGATGGCGTTCGGTTTTCAGTTCTCGGCTCGAAGTTCTTTCTTCCTCTTCTTTTGTCGCCCCTGACGGCCGTTGCGCTCACCGTCGGAATCTACCCTCTCTTCCGATGGGCTCGTGTGCATCTCGGGGTGACCCAAGAATCCTGCGTCTGCGTAGAAGGCGAGTGGGTTCCGGTTGCCCAGGCCGGGGGCGTGGCCCTGGCCGTGAATCGGGTGGCGAAAGTGGGGGTCTGCCAAAAGCGATACCAAGGAGTAATTCTCTCCGTCAGCGTCCAAGACGGGCTCAATGTGGCCCACTACCTGAGCGCTGGTGCCGTTTCGTTCGCTCGTGGCCTCAACGACACGCCCAAGATCGTTGCAATGCTTTTGGTGTCGAGGGCGATGGGTGCCTCGTCCGGAATGATGCTTGTCGGTGGCGTGATGGCGATCGGAGCGGTGCTCAGCGCTCGCCGCGTGGCTGAGACCATGAGCAAGAAAATTACGCCCATGAACCACGGTCAAGGCTTCACGGCCAACCTGATCACGGGTCTGCTGGTGGTTCTTGCCTCTCGATTTGGTCTGCCCGTTTCCACGACGCACGTCTCGTGTGGATCGCTATTTGGTTTGGGCGCAGTGACGGGTCAGATGCGCTGGAAAGTGGCGACCTCCATCGTCTCGGCTTGGGTGATTACGCTTCCTGTTGCTGCAGTCTTGGCAGGCATCTTTGCGTGGGGATGGAGATGAAGACTCCCGTGACCGTAGTGCTCTTCGCCTGCGGTCAAAACGCCGGCCGGTCGCAGATGGCAGCCGCCTTCTTCAACTCTCTCGCCGATCCGTCGGTGGCGCGCGCGATCTCTGCGGGGACCTCGCCGGCGAGCAGCGTCCATGCTGAAGTCGTCCTTGCGATGAAGGAGGTTGGCGTCGACCTAAGCGAAGCCAGACCCCAGAAGCTGTCGCTCGAGCTGGCGAGCACGGCCCAGCTCCTCGTCACGATGGGTTGCGGCGAACCCTGCCCTTTCATCGCCGGAGTGAGGCACGATGACTGGCTGGTGGCTGATCCTCAGGGCCAGTCACTGGAGCGCGTTCGGCAGGTGCGCGACACCATCCGGCGCCGAGTTCAGAGCCTCGTGGTGGCTGAAGGTTTTTCGGAGTCGACATAGCGCGCTCCCCCAGGACGACTCCTCGCAGACAGCAGCTCCGCTGCCAGTGCTCGGCCCGCAGCTTATTGCTCTGCTCTTGGGGCGAAGCTGACACATGAGCGGAGATCGGCCCACCGCTTCCGCTGCTCCAACCAATCGAGCGACTTGAGGATGGTGTCCCTGAGCCGCCGTTCGCTGACGGGTTGCTCTCCGGGCGGCACATCGAGGAACAGGATTTCCGTCTGGATGTCCGGCGCGAGGAGGAGCAGGTCCATGATCTGCGTGACGCGCGCGCGGGTGAAGCCGAGCGCGCGGGCCATGGTGGCGTAATCGGTGAATTCACCGGCATCGACCCTGCGCTGGAGTGCGTGCGCCAGGGCGAGCTGGCGGGCGATGCGCGCCGGGTAGCAACGTGGAGGCTTGGCGGCCGCCTCCGCGGAACGGCGCGCGCGGGCGCGAACCTTGGGCTCGAACGCGACGGCGATTTCGGTCATGGCCTGGCCTCTGCAGCGACACCGGTGCCGGCCGGCGAACGTTCCTTGAGGTCGTGGAGCTTGATGTGCAACTGCCCCGTCGCGGTGTTGACGCCCACGCGGCGCACGAGGACGTGTAAGAGTTCGCGGCGCTCGGTGGGGACCAGCGCGTCCCACAGCCCGTCGAATGCGTCGAGGAATTCCGCCACCCGCTCGACCTCGTGGCGAACCCCTACGACGCTTCGCAGGCGGGCCTCGACCTCGCCGAGTTCGAGGCGCACGCGGTCCATCTCAGCTTCCAACTCCCCGAGGCGCTCGACGAGAAGCTTGCTGCCCGCGCCCTTGTCGGAGAACGCGGTCAGCAGGCGGCGTGCCTCGCCGTTCAGCTCTGCAAGGCGCGCGGTCAGGCGGCCGCGCTGGGCTTGGGCCTCGACCAGGGAGCCATCATCCTCGTTGAGCTCCGCAAGAATCTGGCGTTGGAGGTCTCCGCGGCGAGCGGCCTCGCGCACCTGGGCGATGACCGCGCTCTCGACCTCGTCGGCCGCGAGCAGTCCGGTCGGGCACGCCTTCCCTTCGTTCGCTTCCCGGCGGCAGCGATAGTACCGGTAGCTCTTGCCGTTGCGTCCGCGGCCCACCGACGAGGTCATCGCGGCATCGCAGGGCAGGCACCGGAGGATGCCGGTCAGCAGGTACTCGGGCCGTCGGCTGCGGCGCGCGCCACGACCGGTGGAGCGCTCGGCGAGACCCTTCTGGACGCGCTCGAAGACGTCGGTCCCGACGAGGGGCGCGTGCTCTCCCTGGTAGAGTTCATCCTTCTGCTTCACCTTCCCTGCGTAGAGCGGGTTCCGGAGGAGCCGGTGCACGGCATTCTTGTCCCAGGCATGCCCGCCGACCCGCTTGCCCTTCTTCGTGGCGTGGCGCTTCTGGGTGTGGCCGAGCGCATTCAGCTTCTCGGCGACCGCGCCGATGGAGCGCATCTTCGAGTACAAGTCGAAGGCGAGCTTGACCACGGCCGCTTCCTCGGGAACGACGGCGAGCGCGCGCTTATCCGTGTCGACGCGGTAGCCAAGGACGGGAGGCCCGCCCGTCCACTTCCCGCGGCGGCGCGCGGCGGCGATCTTGTCGCGCGTCCGCTCGCTGATCAGCTCACGCTCAAATTGGGCAAACGAAAGCAAAACGTTGAGGACCAGCCGGCCCATGGACGTCGAGGTGTCGAAGTGCTGGGTGATGGAGACGAACCCAATGCTCTTCTTCTCGAACTTCTCCATCAGGCGGGCGAAGTCGAGGAGGGAGCGCGACAGACGGTCGACCTTGTAGACGACCACCATGTCGACCTCGCCGCGGTCGATATTCTCCATGAGGCGCTGCAGCGCCGGCCGCTCCAGGTTGCCGCCGGTGAACCCACCGTCGTCGTAGCGCGCCGGGAGCACGGTCCATCCCTGGGCGGCGAAGGTGCGGATGTAGTGCTCGGCCGCCTCGCGCTGCGCGTCGAGCGTGTTGAAGTCCATGTCGAGCCCCTCGCTCGTGGACTTCCGGGTGTAGATGGCGCAGCGGACCACGCGCGGCGCCTTGCCGTTACCGTTCGCGGTGCTCATGCCGCGGACTCCTTCTGCCGGGAGCTGCTACTGGGCGGACCCTGCATCACGGCAAAATTCACCGTGACACCTCGGGCGCCGAATCGTTGTGCGAGCTCCCACAGCAGGCGTGGGCTGCGCCCGAGCCGCGCGACGTCGGTCACGACCACCCTATCGATACGACCCGCCTGGACGTCGGCGAGCAGGCGGGACAGGGCCGGCCGGTTCGCGTCAAGGCCGCTCGTGCCCACATCCTCGTAGGCCGGGTCCAGCGGGGCCCATCCGTCGGCTACGTGCTGTCGGATGACGGCGAGCGCCTCGTTGCGCTGCCGTTCGGCAGCCTGCTGGTCTACCGTCGCCGTCCGCACGTACACGGCGCAGCGGACCGGACCTCCCGGCGACTTCCCGTTCGCGGTTCTCATGCGGCTCGCTCCTTTCCAAGCAGGCCGAAAAAGCCAAAGCCGTTCCAGCGGGTGCCTGCGATTCTGCTCGCGACGAGCGAGAGGCTCTTGAACCGCTCGCCCTGGTATTCAAAGCCGCCGTCGTCGAGGACAGTCACCGCGTGCTCGACGCCGTCGTGCGTCCGGCGAAGGACCGTCCCGGGCGCCGGGAGCCGCGGGTCGCGCGGCCGGGCTGCACGGGCCAGCTCCTCGGCGGCACCCGGCGACAGCTGCCTTCGAATGGGTGCCTGGCCGGCGAGGGCCTCGGCGCGCGCCCGGGCCTCCTCGGTGAGGCCGCCATACTTGCGCTCCTGGAGGCGGTACGCGATGCGCTTGAAGAGGTAGTCCTTGTTGCGGCTCTTCGTCTCTTCGCCGAAGAGCTCGAGCCAGCGCGCGCGGAGCTCCTCGTTGGAGAGCTTCCGGAGCGTCATCATCTCCCGGAGGAGGCTGTCGTCCGTCTTTGCCATCTGGTTCTCCCTTTCCGCGGCCTCTCTCGGCCGCTAACCGGCCTTCGTCCTCATGAGGGCCCGGGTTGGGACCACAGGCAAGGCAACTGTCTCTGTGTATTCAGGTGGTTGAGGTGGTGGTGTCGGTGCCTTCGCGCCGACGATCGGCGGCGCGGTGCTCGTCAAGAGGCGACGGATGCCGCGGGCGAGGATCTGTGCTGCCGCCTTGAGGCGGTCGTCGGGAGAAAGCTGGTCGCGCGGATCATCCAAGTCGCTATCGGAGTACTCGTGCATCGTCGCCTCGCTTGAAGGTCTCGACCTTGAAACGCGGCTTTCGGGTGCGAACTGGGACAGCCGCCACGATGAATCCTGTCAGACGAAGTTTTCAATTGACCGGATGTAGGTCCGGCATATACATTGCCCGCTTCGGCACCTGGGCGAGGCGACCAATTGCGGGTCGCGAGTCCGGGTGTACCGGAGGAGCTCGCCAACGTGAAGAATGAGAAGAAGCCGAACCCCTCCGAGCGCGCGAAGCGAGGGCGACCCCCCATCGCCGAGGTGACCGCGCCCCAGCGAAAGGCCTTCGCTGCCATTCGCAATCACCTCGCCCACCGCGGGTTCCCGCCCACTGTCCAGGAGCTCGGTGAGCTCATGGGCCTCGGGACGTCGAGCGCGCACGAACTCGTCAGCCAACTCGTCCGCAAGGGCTACCTACGCCGTGAGGCCGGCAAGGCCCGCTCGCTGGAGGTCGTGCGGCACATCGAGCCCGAGGTCGCGGACCTCGTTCCCGTGCCTATTGTGGGTGTGATCGCCGGCGGGCGCCCGATCCTCGCGGTCGAGAACATCGTGGGCGAGATGCTCATCGATGCGCGTCTCGTTCGCGGCACGAGGTGCTTCGCGCTCGAGGTTGCCGGCGACAGCATGGCGCGGGCAGGGATCGACGACGGTGACTACGTCATCGTCCGGCAGCAGCAAGTCGCCGAGAACGGCGACATCGTGGTGGCGCTCGTGGGAGAAGGCGCCACGGTGAAGCGGCTCTGCATCGCGGACGAGCGCATCGAACTGCGCCCCGAGAACCCTCGTCACCGCCCGATCGTCGTGGGCCCCGACGACGACCTCCGCATCCAGGGGAAGGTCATCGGCGTCCGCAGACGCAAGGAAGCTCGACTTTCGAAGGAGATGTGACGCGATGGCGACGTTCTCACTCAAGAGGTTCACGCATCAGGAGACCATGAAGTCCATCCGGCAGGACCATCTGCTTTCGCTCTTCGACCCGCACACGAGCTACTTCGCTCGGCGTGGCGTGGACCTGGCCCCGAGCTTGCCGGTGCTCCGCGCCGCCGAGCCGATGGCCGCCTATGGAGGCGCGGTCCCAATTCGGCAGGAAGCGGAAGCGATCGACATCGACTATGAGGGCATCGCCCGCGTGCTGATGACCCCGGACGAGACGACGCCCCGCGAACTGGTCGATGACCTCTTTTTCGTGGACGAGATGGCGACCCCCGAGAGCATGGACGCGCTCCGCGATGAGATCGCCAAGCTCCCACTCGCTCAGCGCAAGAAGCTCGAGCTCGGTCCAGACCCGACGCCCGCGGACGTAGCCGTGATGGTCCGCCTCCACGCGCCGGACATCTTGGAGAAGATGCACGCTGAGAGCCTGCTCGTGTCCAAGCGCTCCTTCCAGTACTTCCAGCCGGCGAACGGCAACGGCAAGGCGTTCACCGCGCCGACCGACAAGCAGCTGCGGACGCTGGAGGCGGTGTTCGATGATGCCTTCGACCAGATGAAGCGTGGCCGCAATTCTAAGGTCTACGTCTTCGAGCGAGCCGACGAGGTCTGGCTGCTCGTGCGCCACGATGACCCGTGCAAGCGCGAGGGTGCGCTCATCACCTCGGGTCCATCGAGCGTCTACTACCGGCCCGAGGTGTTCGACGTGGTTCGGTACGACCGCAAGACGGGCGAGCTGAGCGTCAACGCTGGCAACTGCAAGAAGATCTACGACCTGTACCGGGAGAAGATCGGGTTGCACCTCTTCGACGATGCGCTCCACTTTCCTGCCGGCAAGGCGAAGTTCACCCTGGACCCGCTCCGCACCGACGGTGAGGAGTCGCTCGTCTGCACCGACATCGACGGCATGGAGTCGGTCGTGCTCAAAGAGGTGCAGTACTTCTGGGGCGGCCCCGAGAAAGAGGTCGAGATCCGGAAGGCGAGCAACTTGTTCGAGGCTTGGAAGCGGAAGAACCGCAAGATCCCGGAGCGCGCTCGCATCTCCAAGGCCAAGTTCGAGGTGAAGTTCACCGATTCGAAGACCCCGCGGATGGTGGCCGTCACGAATTCGAACGTCACGTCGTTCACCCGCGATGGCGACGCGACCGCGGTCGACACCTGGATGGCCAAGCGCGGTTTCGCGATGGTCCCAGGGGAAGCGAATGCATGAGCTACTGCGCGTCTGGCGCAGGATCGAGGCGCTCCCGGTCGCCGCTGGTGTCGACGCGGATTGGAAGGAGCTGCTCGGTGGCGACCTCCGCTTCCTTGAGCCGTACCTGAAGCCGGAGCAGCAGCTCGCGACGAGCTACCTCTGCCCGCATCCAGTCCATGACAACTGCCCGCGCCGAGTGGTCCACCACGGACCCGACGACATCGTCGCCGTTTGCGGCAACGCTTCGCCCTGGTGCGAGCCGCTGAAGCTGACCCGCCGCGACCTCGTGGTGCGCAGCCTGAAGACGAAGGAGTGGATCGCCGCCGTCGTGAAGGAGCTGCGCGACGCCAACGGTCTCGAAGCGCTCGACCTGGATTTGCCGGAGGGCGTAGTTGCACTCGGCACGCTCGCCCGCCGCGGCCGGCGCGTGGCGGTCGTCTGGGTTCGCCGCGAGGTGGACGACGTTGAGAACTTGGCGCGCGGTATCCGGGCCACGCTCGAAGGGGCGGACCTTGTCGTGATGTTACCTCCGAGCGTTCACCGGGCCACCGATGGGCTCGTGGCTGGCGCCGGCATTGTTTTGCTCGCGCCCCCGAACGTCGATGAGGGTCGCCTCAAGCTGTATCGCGCGCTTGACCTCCTGGACCCGCGCTACCGTGAACGCAGGGTAGAGGACCCCACGGCGATCTTCGACGACGTGACGGTGGAGTTCGCCGAGGAACCGGGAGTTCGCCACGTGGTAAAGATCAACGGCCAAGAGTACGGCGGCTTCCAGAGGAGTGACATCAAGTTCGCAAGGCTCTTGCTGCTCGCGGCCGCTCGAGCCGCCGAGCCGAACATCGACGACGGTGGCTGGATCGACAAGTCCCGGCTGCGGGGCGGGGAAGATCGCGACCGCGACCTGGAGAAGCTCAGGAATGAGCTTTACGAGCACCAGCACCCCGGTCTCACTCCCGAAGAGATGCGGGCGCTCATCAAGTCGAAGAGAGGCAGCGGCGAAATTCGCCTGGCGGTGCCGCCGACGAACATCTGCTTCGACGACTCCCTCCGCCGTTTCGAGTTCATCTCGGCTTCCCAGACGAAGAGCAAGCAGCCCAAGAAGCGCCGCACCCCTGGCATGGAGGACCTCGGGCGCAACCTCGCGGACGGCTTCGCCAACGCTCGCCTGCTGTTGAAGGACGCTCGTAGGCTCGGCGTCCCCGACGAAGAGCAAGCAGCCCAAGAAGCGCCGCACCCCTGGCATGGAGGACCTCGGGCGCAACCTCGCGGACGGCTTCGCCAACGCTCGCCTGCTG
>JACQUZ010000151.1 GCA_016210055.1 Deltaproteobacteria bacterium
CTACGGTTTACGAAACCGTTGCTCTACCGCTGAGCTACGATGGCGGAGCGAGAGGATTCTATTGACCAGCTTCGACGTGTCAATTGAAATCTACGGTTGCGTTGGGATTGCTCCCCTTGCCAGCACGCTGACGACTATACCTCGCACGTTTTCGGCGGGAACCGACCCTCCATCACGGCTGTCTCGCGAATGCTCCCTGTTGTCTGCCATGACGAACAGGCCGTCGACCACTTGCTCTTCCTGGTCTGTGACCCTCCGCATCGTGTCGTCGAGGATGTCGTAGTGCCGCCCATCCATCGACTCCTGCACGATTTTGAACGTGCGGTCCGCCATTCGCACGGTTCCCGTGACTTCGTGCGTCGCCCGCTTTCCCATGACAATCGGCCGGGAATCGTTGATCTGGATCCGCTCGCCGTGGAGGGCGACCACTCTTCTGACGTGGTACGTATTGTCCTTGCCACGATAGAGGATGAGATCGCCGCGCTTGGGCTCCCCCTTTCGGGAGACGAGCACCCATGCTCCTTTCCCGAGAGCCGGGAGCATGTCATCCCCGCGCACTTCCACGAGATCGAATACAAGAACGCGCAGGGCGATGGCCGTCGCAAGCAGTGTGAGCACGAGGATCGCCAACACCTTCGCAAGCGCCTTCACGGGAGGTCCCCACGGCCGATCGCGCCGACGAGCTCCCTAAGCGCGAAAGCGGCATCAGGAGCTGACAGAACCGCGCGAATCACGCCAATCCCGTGAGCACCGCTCGAGATCGCCGCTTTCGCCCTGTCCACCGAGTCCACCCCTCCGAGTGCGAACAACCTGGCATTGGGGCAAGTCCTGGCCATTGTGCGTGCAGTGACGGCAAGAAGTTCGGTGCCGACGGGCGCTCCAAGGTCGCGCTTGGACGGGGTTTCCCAAATCGGGCCAAGCGTAATCAGGTCGGCTCCTTCGTTCAGCCGGCCCAGTGCGCCGTCCAAGTCGTGCGTGGACGCGGCGACAACGGACTCCGGACCCATGAGCTCGCGCGCATCGGCGACTGAAAAACCCGATCCTGGCAGGTGAACGCCATCGGCGCCTACCGCCAACGCGAGATCGACGCGGTCGTTGATGAGGAGCCGCGTTTCGTGCGCCCACGTGACTTCTCGGGTTGCGCGGGCGAGCTGAAGAAGAGCCTTCCCCCCGAGGTCTTTTTCGCGTAGCTGCACGAGAACAGCCCTCGGAGGAAGACCGGCAAGGGCAACGTCCAGTTGCCCCACGAAATCGCCGTGTTGCACTTGCCTTCGGTCGGAAATGAGATAGATGCGCTCGGTGATCACGTGCTACTCGATGAGCCCTTCTTGCGGGGAGGACGCGTTGGCATGGAGGCGCTTCGTCATCCTGCCTGCCAGGAAAGCCTTGCGCCCTGCGACCACGGCGTCCCGCATGGCTTCGGCCATGAGGAGCGGGTCCCGGGCCGCAGCAATCCCGGTATTCATGAGCACCGCCGTGCAGCCGAGCTCCATAGCTATGGCCGCATCCGAGGCGGTACCGACACCGGCGTCGACGATCACCGGTACTTTCACCGTCTCGCGGATGATCCGAATGTTATGTGGGTTTCGAATCCCCAACCCTGATCCGATTGGGGCAGCAAGCGGCATGACGGCTGCGCACCCAGCGTCTTCCAGCTTCTTGCAGGCGATGGGGTCATCGGTGACGTACGGAAGAACGCAGAAGCCCTCCTTGACGAGCTGCTTCGCGGCGGAAATCGTCTGCTCATTGTCCGGGAATAGGGTTCTCGCGTCGCCAATGACCTCCAGCTTCACCAGGTCGGCCATGCCGAGCTCGCGCGCGAGCCTGCACGTGCGAACCGCCTCCTCGGCCGTGGTGCAGCCGGCTGTGTTCGGAAGGAGAACAAGCTTACCCGTGTCAATTGCGTCGAGTACCGAGGGCTTGCTTCGATCGAGCTCCACGCGGCGCAGAGCGACGGTGACGATTTCCGCTCCGGATCGCGCGATGGCGTCGCGCGTCTCGTCAATTGACTTGTACTTCCCCGTTCCAACGATGAGTCGCGAGTAAAACGAGCGGCCAGCAATCGACCATGGGTCGTTGTCGTTGGTCATTTCATCCTCCTCCTACAAAAGCGACCACTTCGATGACGTCCCCGGAGTTGAGCGTCACCTCTTCATAGTTCTTCTTGGGCACCACGTCGCTGTTCTTCTCCACGGCGACGCGATGACGTTGCACGCCCATGCGCTCAAGGAGCATCCCAATCGTCAGGCCTGCAGGAATTTCGGTGTCAGTTCCGTTGAGGGCGATGCGTATCTTCTCTTGCGACATTCACTACCCTCCGGGCGGACGCTAGCACTGGCAAACGCCTGTAGCAACCGTGACAACAGAGTCGCTGTAAAACGTATCACCTTGTGCAACGTTCAACAGGTCTTGGGAGCACGCGCGTAGCTAAGTGACCGAAATTACTCGAGAGAACGTTGGTGGTGGTGGTGGCACTTATATTGCTTAGGAAATCCGACTGGCCGCCTAGGAGTAGGACGATGACACTTGGAGTCGCTTCCACGAACAACGTTTCGCCCCTGGCGCTCGATGAGAGGGCAAGAATCCATCATGCCGTAGCTCGGAGCGCCATTTTTCGAGACCTTCCTCCCCCTGCCATAGACGACATCGCCAGTCGGGTGACGATGCGCCGCGCTCTCGGTGGCCAAGCCGTTCTCTCCCAAGATGAAGCGGGTGATGCCCTGTACCTCCTCATGGCTGGCCGGGTCAAAATCGTCATGTTCGGGGACAGCGGTGGCGAGGTCACGCTGGCCGTGCTCCGGCCTGGCGATATCTTTGGCGAGATGTCCCTATTCGACGGCCACGCCCGCTCAGCCAACGTTGTCGCTCTTGAGCCGGCGACGGCGCTGGCGCTGGCCAGGCAGCCGCTGCTCGAGCACTTGAGGGCATACCCCCAAACCGCATTCCACCTGCTCAGCGAGCTATCCCGACGGCTGCGTCGGGCGGACGAGACGATCGCCGAGATGGCCCTCTGTGATGTGGAAGATCGACTCATCCGGCGACTCGTCCAACTCGCCAAAGAAGATGGCGGTGAGCTTCCCGAGGGGTTGATCATTCGGCGACGTCCGAAGCAGCAGGACTTGGCCAACATGGTTGGCTCCTGCCGTGAGACCATCAGCCGAACGTTCAATCAGCTCGTTCGAAAAGGACTCATCGTCCCTCGTGGGCGCTCGTTGGTGGTCACGCGGCGCCTGATTTCGACGCTCGAGTCGCCCGCCAAGGCCGCCTGAAAAGCCTTGGCAAATCCGGTCGATTCCTTGACACGTGCAGAGGAGCATCGCTTAATCGGGGCTGATGGCGCGGCTTGAGGAGCTCACTGCCGAAATAGGATCGGCACGAATCGAGGTGCGTCCGACGCGCGCAGAGATCGATCTCGACGCAATCGTGCACAACGCCAAAGAGATTCGGCAGTGGGTAGGCGCCGGAGTCGGGCTCTGCGCGGTCGTCAAGGCGGACGCCTATGGCCATGGTGCTGTACCAGTGGTACACGCACTGTTCCACCACGGTTCGGTCGACGCCGTGGCTGTCTCCCTGGTGGAAGAAGGAATCGAGCTCCGGCGTGCTGGCGTCAGGGGGCCAATCCTCGTAATGGGCGGGGTATACACTGGGGCGCACCGCGAAATCCTTGCCAGCGATCTTACGCCGGTCATCTCGGACTTGGGGGATGTGCACGCCCTCGCCGCAGCAGCGTCATCGTTTGGGGTGCGTGCCAAGGTACACCTCAAGGTTGACACGGGCATGGCTCGTCTCGGCGTCCGTGAAGAGAACCTCCCGGCGTTTCTTGCAGAGTTGCCCCGAGTGCCGCAGGTCGAGATCGTGGGTGCTTGCACGCATCTCGCCTCGGCCGATGCGGAAGACAACCTGGCCACCGAGGATCAACTGGCCCGGTTCGAGCGGATGTTGCTTGCTCTCCGATCCGAGGGGATATTCCCCCTCGTGGTCCATGCCGCCAATACCGCGGCCACGTTTCGTTTCCGCGCAGCGCATTACTCCGCAGTTCGCCCTGGCCTTGCGCTCTACGGGGGAGGCCTGCCGCCTTCGTCGGTCACACTGCGGCCGGCCATGCGTCTCGTGAGCGCAATTGCGCAGCTTAGGGATGTCCGTGAGGGTGATGCGGTGTCGTACGGCGCTCTGTGGCGCGCGAAAGGACGGGCGCGATTGGCCACGCTCCCCATTGGGTATGCTGACGGTTACCCAAGAAGGCTCACCGGCAATTCCGAGGTGCTGGTGCTTGGCAGGCGTTGTCCGGTAGTCGGCGCCATCTGCATGGACATGACCGTCGTCGACGTCACCCATCTTGGAGACCAAGTTCACGTCGGCGATCAAGTCGTGCTCCTCGGCAGTCAAGGGAATGAGCGAGTCACCGCGGAAGAGCTAGCGTCACGCGCGGGGCTTATCGAGTATGAGATCACCTGCGGGGTGTCAAAGCGTGTCCCTCGCGTCGCGGTAGTGCGATCGCAGGCTTTCGGTGGGAGCGGCGAAGCATCATGACGGAGGAGGCGGGGACCAAAGACCGGGGTGCGGCTCCGATCGGGCGCGCGAGGGAGGTCCTTCTCGCTATTTTGGGAGGAATTTCGCTCGCGCTCAGGCCGGTCGGGGCGTTTGCCGAGGCTGTCGGCGAACACCTGATGTTGCTTGGCAAGTGCGTCTACTGGGCATTCCGCCCCCCGTTTCGACTTCGCCTTCTCGTCGAGGCGGCGGAGTTCATCGGCGTTGGCTCCCTCCCGATCATCACGCTCGTTGGGACATTTACGGGGGCGGTAACGGCGCTTCAGTCGGTATCGCAGCTTCGGGTGCTAGGTGCGGAAGGGTTCGCCGGGAGTGCAACCGGACTTGCGCTTTCCACCGAGCTTGGCCCTGTCCTTACGGGACTCATGCTCGCCGGGCGTGCGGGGGCAGGGATTGCCACTGAGCTCGGAACCATGCGCATCACCGAGCAGATCGACGCGTTGGAAACCATGGCCGTGTCGCCGATTCAGTATCTCGTCGTGCCGCGAATTATCGCCGCCACGATCATGACTCCGATCCTCATGGTCGTGTTCTTTACCGTAGGAATGGCAGGTGGCTACATGGTTGGGGTAAAGACCCTTGGAGTCGATCATGGGCTCTTCGTGGAGAACTTCCGCTTCTCGGTGGATCCGTCGCACCTGGCCCAGGGATTCATCAAGTCGACCGTCTTTGGGCTCGCGTTCTCGCTCATTGGCTGTTATCAGGGGTACAACGCCTGGGGTGGAGGACGTGGGGTGGGATTGGCCACGACCAAAGCGGTAGTCGTAGGCTCTGTCTCCATCCTCATCCTCGACTACTTCCTTACCGATATACTTCTTTCGCTGATGCCTGCAGCCGCATGATCGCAGTCCAAGCCAACAACGCTCCCCGCGACGAGCGCTTCCAGATCCGTATCCGGGAACTCAGGAAGCGGTTTTCTCGCACTGGCATCGAAGTGCTGCGAGGGGTCGATCTCGACCTGGAGCGCGGGAAGGTCAACGTCGTCCTGGGCGGTTCGGGGCAGGGGAAGTCGGTGCTCATCAAGCACATCATCGGCCTTTTGAAACCAGACGGCGGGAACATCTGGGTCGACGGCGTGGACGTGACGACTCTCAGCGATTCCCAGCTCGCGGACTTCCGTCGCAAGTTCGGCATGGTGTTCCAAACCGCCGCCCTGTTTGACTCCCTCACCGTGGAGGA
>JACQUZ010000148.1 GCA_016210055.1 Deltaproteobacteria bacterium
CCCGGCTGGCTTCGTTGCTCGTCGGTTAAATACCGACGGGTATTCGCCCTCCTCGCGCCTCGCCATCCGGGCGCCTCGACCGCGATCATCGATCGATTTATTCATCCGCGGGCCCTTAGCGGGCTGGGGCCGATTCAATTCTCGCAGGCAATTCACCAAGCGCGTGATGGGCGCGACTTCGATGACCCATGGCGCCCCGCTCTGCGTGCACGCAGCCAAAGCACGAGCCCCAAAAGCCCCGAAATCGCGAGCATGACCAGGAGCGCCACCCGGTGGACACGTTCCCAGGCGGCGCCTGCGAGCCAACCGAGCGCGACGGAGCCAACAGCCCATGTCACTCCGCCGGCAGTGTCCGCCGCCAGGAATCGACCAAAAGGCATTCGTGCCGAGCCTGCGAGCATGGGCATCAGGCTCCGCACCACGGGCGGAAAGCGGCCAAATGCCACCGCGGCGGGCCCACGCCGCCTCATGTAGAGCTGAGCCCGTTCCCATCGCCGCCCGCCCACCTTCCGGCCAATCCTGCTCATTACCCAGCGATTACCCCAGCGCCTGCCAATCCAGTAGCCGATCGAGTCGCCGATAATCGCCCCGAGCGCACCCGCGACCGCCATGGTGACAAAGGAGACGCGTCCCATGTACACGAGGGCACCGCCCAAAACGAGCGCGGTCTCACCGGGGACGACGACACCGATGAGCAGGGAAGCTTCGAGCAGCGGAAAAAGCGCGAGGATGACCGCGGCTTTCGGCCCCTCGAGACCGATCACGGCATGGAACAAGCGCTCCATGAGCCCGGACCACACGGATAGTCCAGGTCACATCCTGGTGACGACCCCACAGGCGATGCGCGCGCCCGCCTCGCCGGTAGGATGGGTCCTGTAGTCGTCGGCGTGCTCGTGCACGACGAGGGCGGCGCCGTCGCGATCGAGGAGCGGATTCGGGCCGCGCATGAGTGTGACGCCCGGGACGAAGAACTCCATCGTGAGCTTCTTCGCCTCGGGAACGTGGACGTTCGGGAGGTCGCCTGCGTGGTGTCCCCTAGCGTTCAGAAAGCCGTGCTCCTTCCCGAGGGGATTGACATGCGCGCCGGCCGCTTCGAAGCTGGGCTCGCACTTGCCTGTCTGATGGACATGGAAGGCGTGCGCGCCCGGCGGGATGCCGGTGAGAGTTGCGCGCAGCGCGACCCCGAGGGGACCTTGCTCGAGGGCGACGGTTCCGACGGTGTTCCCCTCTCGATCCTTGAGCTCCGCGCGTGCCTTCTCGCCCGGCTCGTCCTTGTCCGACCGGGTGGCCGCCCAGCTGGCGGCGAGCGTGGCGGTGGTCACGCCAAGCAGAATAAGTAGCGTTCGCATCGGTTCCTCCACGTGAGACGTGGGACGTGGCCCACGGTCATCTTCGGAAGGATGCAAGTCCCCTGCTTCGGCCGCCGGAGCCTCGCCACGACACAGTGGGCCACTGCTCGGTGCGGGGCCGCGACGCGGGCAGAAACGGCACCGTCGCTACCCAGAGGGCAAGCGTGGCACGTCGAGACCGAGGGTTTCCTGCGGGGTTGGATACGGAGTCCCATGGCCCATGCATTGCGCAAGGCGCTGATGGAGCGGAGCGGTTGCCTGGTTAGCATCCGTCCAAGGCTTGATTGAGCTGGCGGGTGGCGCTGGCGTCGAAGGGCTTCGCCTGCCCATCCGCCGAGTTCAGCAAGATGCACGCGCCTGCGTGGATAAGAGGATGGTGCTCGGTACAGACCTCCAACCCGTCGCCGCGGCACTCGCGAGCATCACTGGCTAAAGGCGCGGCCGGATTTCAATGATCGTGATTTCGGGCCTCGCAAGGAATCGGACTCGCGGCGCTGGGCCTCCCTCCATTCCAATTCCGCGGTTCACGTAGAGCGAGGTCACCCCCACTTGGTGGAGGCCGGCCTCAAACCGCTTGCCGAATTCCGAAAACGTGATGAGCGCGCCGTAGAACGGCAGAGCGACCTGGCCGCCATGGGTATGGCCGGCCAAGTAGAGATCGATGTTGTAGCGCGCCACGTCGTAGATGAGATCGGGCGAGTGGTAGAGGATGACTTGTACTGCTTGGGGCGGAGCACTCTCGAGAAGGGATGAGAGCTTTGCCTCGCCCGTGACTGCAACCCCACCGATCCATAGATCGCTTTCGCCCACGCGCAGGAGCGTTCCCGTACCGTCGAGCTCCTTGGCACCCGTACCCGAAAACAGCGGAAGGTCCTCCCAATACCACGCGTCCCAGTTCCCTTTCACCACGAGCGTCGGCGCGATGGCGGAAAGCGCGCTCAGGCACTGCTTGAAGACGGGGAGCCCTTCTGGCGAATTCACCGAATCACCGGTAAACACGATTACGTCCGGCCGCTCTGCCCCGATGAGGGCAGGCAGTCGATCCTCAAGCCGTTTCTTGGGATCCGAATGGATATCCGAGACATGGGCGATGCGAATCGGACGAGTGCCTTTGACCTTGTCGCTGACCAGCCGCACGCGTGTGACCTCAGGCCAGTACGGCTCGACAAAGTAACCGTAGGCAAAGCAGAGGAGGCCGATTCCAGCCAGGGTGAAGATGACCCGACGTGCCCAAGTCTCCCATCGGCTCGCTCGCGGGCGAAGGCCGCGAAAGCGCGCGATCGCCGACCGGATGAGGTAGAGCGCGGCAAAAAGATAGACCGCGAGAACCACGGCAATGAAGAGGAGCGCCCGCTGCCGCCCGGCTGGGTCCATGGCGCCTCCAGGATAGAGGGATTGGATATCCGCGCAAGCTGGGCTGACTTGCCATCGCGAGCTCCTTGACCCGGGCTACTCAACCCCCCCCATGTTTTCCGAACCCCAAGGCGGCGCCGGGCGGGGGCGGCGCGGTGAGCGGCTGTACCCAAAGAAGACCCCACGTGCTGGGGGCCATCGTCCTCGCGCAAGGTCCGCCCATCCCGAGGAGAGACGCGAGGTTATGTGGCCTTGGCGCCGGCATTCCGCTTGCATCGCGATGGCGCATGTTCAGTTTCCCCTCCACCCGAGACCTGCTCCCGTGGTGCTTGCTCCTCATCGTAGCCTCCTGTGCAGGGCGATCCGACGTGGGGCCTGCGGTCGACGGAAATCCGCCCCCTCGCGACGGGTCGACCCAGGATGGTCCCCGCCCAGACGCCGCGCGGATCGATGGTGGTGCGGATGCAGGTGGCTCGAGGCGGCCGTTCCAGCTCGCGCTCTACCACGGTGGGGTCCAAAAGAGTCTCTCCCCTTCGGAATATCAGAGGTACCTCGCCGAGTTGGCCGCGTTCGTGGCCAAGCGCAAGATCGACAAGGTCTTCGTCGACGTGGGTGGCTACGACGCCATGCCCTACTCGTCACCCGCGCCGCTCGCCGAGTTCCTGAATGCATTGCCACCGACCACATTGGTCGGCGCCGTAATGGAGATCAATCCCAAGTATGCCTTCCAGTACGATAAGCCACTTCTCCCTGGTGGATTGACATGCGTTGCCAAGGCAACCCCTACAAGCGAATGTCCACTTAGTGACAACCCAGCGAGTGCGGTGCCGGGATGTCCCAATAACATGGAGAAAGCCTACGACCTTCTCGCGGCAGCCAATCGACTGGCATTAGAGCGTCGCGCAGATACCACGCTCTTTACTGATTTCATTGCCGATAAAGAAAACGCCGGCATCTATGGCGGACGTATTTGTAATTTCATTGAAAGCGCGAAGAAGTACATCGTCCCGAGCCTTCCGACGGGCTACCGTGGGGCCACGTCGGAAGCGGAGAAACTCGGCTTGATCCAGGTGGGATTCGCCGGCGAGGGGAGCTTGAATGCTCCCGACCTCATGGCGCGCCCCATCTGCGGCGCGACCGACGATGCCTGCACGAGCTACCCCTATGAGCTAAAGAACGTCGAGGCATTCCCCGAGCTCTATTGGTACATGCGAGAGCTCAAGGAGAAGGGGTGCGTGGGATGCGATCACACTCTCACAGCCCAAGAGCTCGCCGCCACGCGGCCATCGGAGTGTGAGAGCTGCAAGGACCCTGCCTGTGCGGGCGCGGTGAGCTTCTTTACCAGCGGCGATCCATACGACCAATGCATGCGCTCGGGATGCCCCGCGTCGTGCTGCAAGTGCCTGGGTTGCGTCCCATGCCGGTACGACGCCACGGGTGCCGTGCCAAATCCGGCCATCATCTACCAGAAGTACCTGAATCAGCCGGTCGCCATGGCCGACGCCGTGGTTGACGCGATCACCACCTACGCACTGCTCGACAATCTCAAGCGCGAGAACACCTGGTCGATGTTCTCCATCGAGCTCGCGCACGACTGGCGGGACATCTCGGATCCGGTGAGTGGAAAGCGCTACTCGGCCGACGGCGCGACGTCGACCTCGGCAGACACGTGCGTGGCACGCCGTTATGGCGGGGATATCTGCGGTACTTTTGACGGGTTCGGCAACTGGAGCTGGGAGGCATTCGAGCAGTTCCTGTACGAATATCACCGTCGCACGGGGATTACCAAGATCGCGATATACGAGTGGCAGTTCGTGTTTCCCGAGTGGCGATAAGTGAGGACCCGCGTAGCGAGCGGGTGGTGACCCTTGCACTGACATCATGCGGCACCGAGGTCATGTGCAAGGGAGGACATGCCATGGCGCTCAAGCAGAACGAGGTCTACATTTGCCCAAAGATGGACTGCGGTTGCGAGATCCGAGTGACAAAGGGCGCTGGGCCCGGGGCTGGCAGCCAGAGCCCGCGCTGCTGCTGCGGCCAGGAGATGCAGAAGAAGGCGTGACGCGAGCCGCAGGTCACCGCAAGATTTCCCACGGCACGGCCAAGACGAGCCTCCGTAGAGCGTCCGCGCCGGCAAACGACACGATCTCCGGCCAGAAATCACCGTCGACATTGCTCACGCGACACACGTCGTTCGGCAGGCACGCCCCGCTCGTGAGGACTTGGCCCGTGCCCACGAAGTCGTTGCCCTCGCGCTTGGCCCAGTACACCTCGCCGGTGTTGCGTCGTGGCATGGCGAAGATGCGCGCGGTCTTGCCGCCGTGGCGTGGATCCGTCACCTCGCACACCTCGTTATCGTAGCAGAAAGCGTCGTGCCATCGACTGGGCCCATTGAACACGATGGTTCCCTGGGCCGTCTTGCGTGCCGTCGAGACGATCACGCCACCCTGCCGATCGAAGTACAACATGTCGGCGAACCCGTCGTCGTTCACGTCGGAGACCTTGCACTCGTGGCCGTTGTAGCAGAAGAGCGCATTCACCAGCCTGACGTTGTCGAAGCGAGAGCCCTGCGAGAACGCCACCCAGACGCGTCCTCCTGCACCAGGCGTGCCCTTCTCGAAGATCACCAGGTCTTCCTTGCCATCGCCGTCTACGTCGCCGAGCTCGCAGTCGCGCCCCTGGGTGCATAGCCCATCGTGCCACTTGGACTTGCCAACGAAGCGCCCAAGTACCGACGCGACCGCTGCGTACACCTCCCCCGCCGTGCCCTTGCGAAAGGCCAAGATGTCATCCATGCCGTCGCCGTTCACATCCGCCACGCGGCACTCGTCGCCGGCTTGGCAAAAATCGCTGTGCCAGCTCCACCCGGTGCCTTCGAACTTGTACCCATCGTGGGTGGCGACGAAGACTCCGCCGCGGTGGTTGAAGGCCACGATGTCGCTCTTGTTGTCGCTGTTGAAGTGACCGACGTCGCACGTCTCGCCGGGATAGCAGAAGCGGTCGTGGGACGCGACCACGCTGCGCACCCACGTCGGATCGGAGTTGTTCACGGCAATCTTGAAGGCGTAGTTCAAGAGCACGTCCCCGCCACCTCCGTACAGGCGCACGAGTCCAGCCACGTCGCCGGTGCTCAGCTTGCCGTCGTTGTTCCACTTGGAGTTGCAGTAGTTCATGACCGAGTTCCAGTCCCAGGACCCCACGTAGATATCTCCGTTGCTCCCATTGGGCGCATCGTCGCAATCGGAAGGCGTGTCGGCCCGATTCTGCTCGTGCGCCAAGCCCAGCGCATGACCAAACTCGTGAATGGCGACCTTGCGGCTGCAGTCATCTTCGTCGAACCAGTCGCACCACGTTCCCCCCCAGTTGTCGAACTCGAAGTTCAGCACCATGCCGTTCGCCCGGCCGTCGAGCCGGGCTCCGAGTGCTGTCACGTGCGGGCGCTCATCCGAAATCTTGATGCGAATGCCCGTCGACGAAGCCGTGCAGCTCCCCCAACCGGTGAAGTTCACGTGGAACCAGGGCTTGCCTTCGAACTGGTCTTCCACTTTTTGCCGGATGTAGCTCTTGCGGCCGCTCCATCCGCTCGATTCCCAGCAGACCGGGATGTTCGAGGGATCCGGCCAAGCACTCGTAGACAGGATGTAGGCCTCCCGTTGTTCTTCGGAGAGGGCCATGTCGTCCCACTCATCGAAATCACCTGTACACGAGGGGAGCAGGCACAAGGAAAGAAGGGGTACGGATAGACTTCGCGTGTCCATGGCCTGCGGGCACAGCAAGATCATGGCCAGCGACTTCGTGCCCTAAGAGGGCGCAGAGAGAGGGCGATCGAGCTCCGCGTTATGGAGGTGACTCCAATGCTGTCGAGGACTTACCGCGTTCGATGCTTGCAGGTGGCGCTCCTGCCCCTGTCACATTCGTCGCTCGGTGCAACGTCACGTGCCACATCCCCGTGTGTGACGCGGCGCAAGAGGTGGATGGCACGTCTCGTAACCCGCCGCGCCCCGACCTGGCACTTGGTGTGACTCTCCGCGAGTCACTTAAGGAGCCACCGCCAGCCGGGACGCCCTCGCCACCATCGGAACTCGGTCACTTGCAGGCTGGCCTGGCAGCTGCACTGCGCGTGGTCATGAAGCACATGCGTTCACTGATCAGGGTCCAGGCGCGGGCGCCGGATGCCGTAGCGTTCCAGGCGCCGGATGAGCGTGCGACGAGGCATGTTAAGGAGTGCGGCGGCCTTGCTCTGATTTCCCGCTGTCTTGCGAAGGGCGTCCAAGATGCGCCTCTTCTCCTCGAGCTCTTCTGGTCCCAAGCCCGGCTCGACTGCATCGGGCTGGAAATCTGGCAAGCTTTCACCGGCCGGCATGACTTCCGTCGCGATGCGTGCGCTCGGCGCAGCCTCGCCGCAGAGCTCCGGCGGCATGTGGCGCACATCGACGGCATCGCCATCGCAAAGGACCACGGCGCGCTCCATGACGTTGCGCAGCTCCCGGATGTTTCCGGGCCACCCGTACGCAAGGAGCAGGCGGCGTGCTGCCTCGGACAAGGCGAACGTCCGCGGCGGATCGAGCGTGCGGGCAAACCTGTCGATGAATGCCTGTGCCAGGAGCTCTATTTCCGCGGGCCGTGCGCGCAGCGGTGGTACTTCCACGGTCACACCGTTAATGCGGTAGAAAAGATCTTCGCGGAATCGCCCCTCATGAATGAGGATCTTGAGGTTCCGGTGGGTGGCGGCGATGATGCGCACGTCGATGGGGCGCGACTTGACACCTCCCACCGGGGTGACCCGCTTCTCCTCGAGCACGCGCAAGAGCTTCACCTGAAGCTCGGCGTTGATGTCGCCCAGCTCGTCGAGGAGCAACGTGCCTCCGTTGGCGCTCTCCAAGAGACCGCGCTTGTCTCGAGTAGCGCCGGTAAACGCGCCCTTCTCGTGCCCGAAGAGCTCGCTCTCGAGGAGGGTCTCGGACAGCGCGGCACAGTTGAGGGCAAGGTACGGTCCGCTCGCGCGTGCCGAGCTCCGGTGCACGAGCTCGGCGAGCTCCTCCTTGCCAACGCCAGTCTCACCCAGGAGAAGAATGCTGATCGGGGTCTTGGCCACCCGGCGGAGCACGGCGTGGATTTCAACCATCTGCGGATCAGCGACGACGAGCCTTGGTGCGTCGCTCGATGCGGGCCTGGTCGTGCTCGCCGCTATCGCGGCACGGGCGCGCGCAAGGAGTTGATCAACTTGCACTCCATCGCCCGGAAACCACGCCATGCCAACGCGGGGGGGGCATCCGTTGATCGTGAATCGCGCCACCAGCTCACGAGTCAGATCGTGCGGTGAGCCTGGTGTCGCCCATGAACACAGCGCTTCGTACTCACCGAAGGCGAACTGCCCCATGCACGCCGATGGACCGAGCACTGAGGCCACGTGCGAGACCACGGCTTGCGCCGGCACGCCGTGATGGACTTGCAAGGAAAGCACGACAGCTGAAACACCCCTTGCACCCATGCGCCCAAGGCTCTCGCCTGCCGCCGTTACAAAAGCGTCGTGCGATAAGACGCAAGGGGCGAGGGTACTCTCGCGCTCGAGAAAGAGACGAACACTGCCCACGGTGATGAGGTCCCCGGGAAAAACCTCCCGCCGCTCGCCCTTGGCCAGGGCGTAAGAGGCCACGGTGGTTCCATTGGCGCTGCCCAGGTCCTCGATGAAAAACCGGGCGCCGACATAGAGAGCCGCGTGCCGACGAGAGACAGTCGCGTCGTCAATGGAGACCTCGGCCGTGCCCGCGCGGCCCAGGATCAGCGTGGCCGGCGTGGTCGGTAATGCCACTGACCGAACACCACGTTGCAGCAGAATGCGGAGCACGTGCCCATGGGGCGGCGTGACCTCCCCCAAAAGGAGCAGATTTTGGGTGGTCTTGGGAGCGTCGCCGTTCATGGCAGGGCCACACCGGGGCGGGCCAGCACGTAGCCCGTCCGTGGATTCACTTTACCACACGGGAGCTTAGGCAGGCCTTTGGGCTCTTTGCGCCTGGCTAGGGCCCAGGGAGGTATTTCGCTCGGTAGTCGGTGGAAAGCGCCGTCGGTGGCAGGCCTGGCGACGCCGTGACCCAGTAATTGGAAAACTCATAGGTCACCATGCCGGAAACGATTTCTCGCACGGCGCCGATCTGTGCGTCGAAGCGGGAAAAGGGCGCCGGCGCATGGAAGCCTGCTCCCGCAAAGGATTCGACATTTGCCCAGAACGTGCGCTGCGCCGTGCTCGCCGCGCGAGCCATGGCATGGAAATACAGCACCACACGCCGCTCTTTCTCGGCCGCTGGGAGCGACGTGAAATCCGTGATGTTGCGCGCGCCGACGCCGTCTTGAAGAAGGACATGGGTGACCGCGCTTGCTTTGAGCAGCTTGGTGTACAGGGACTCGGTAAGCGTTGGGTCAGTCGCCAGGTCGCTGATGAACGGCGAGAACGCCACCGGGAGCGGCGGCTCCGATTTTGCCGCGCAGTACCTCGAGATTTCGTAGACATACCTGAGCGATCCACTCGTGGGAACGCCATCCGCGGAGAAGTCGCCGAGCTGGGCTGCTGTTCCGGGCGTCCACGTCTCGACGGGAATGTACCAGCCACCAAATGCCGGGTGCTTGGTGGTGCCGCCGAACGCGTTCCAGATGCCATCAGCGCTCTTCTTGCTTTCCGAGATGAGCGTCTCGATGAACCTGGCGTCCGTCGCATGGGCGACGCTGCCGTTGCCGTATTCGGGCAAGACGAGCCCCAGCCACGCACGCATGCCGCTTGCCTGCGCTTGGTCGAGAACAGCGCGCAGGTTGCTCCTGAGCACTTCGTTCCGGGTCCCGGCGGTCGTCAAGTACGACTCGGTTTGAATGATGATTTCCTCCATTTGCAGCTGCTTCATGGCACGGACGACGGCCTTCCAATGGTCAGCGTCATGGTTGTTGAGGACCTCTAGGAAAGCGCCGTTCAGCGGCGCGCCATTGCCCGTGGGGTCCACAGAGCCACCAGCATCTGACCCGCCGCTATCGGCACGGTGCTCGCCGGCGTCAGCACCCGGGGCCGTGGGAGTGTCGCCGACTTGCAACCCAGGCCCAGAATCACAGGCAGGGGCGCCCAATGCCCATGCGAGGAGAGCTGCGAGTACGCCCGAACTGCGGTGCATGCGCATGCGAAGAGCTCCTTTCGAGCTCTCCTCATGAGGGCAATCCGCGCGCCAGCTACGAGAGAGGCAATTAGACGATGGTTCCAGGCACGTGAAGTGCCACGCCTTGCGCCATGAGACCTGGAACATGGCGCAAGAGGTGTCAACACCCAGGCGCCCACTCGCACGTGCAGCCCGCTGCACCCACGAGCATGCACATGTCACCCGATGGCGCAGTCGTTGCACCGCCGACTGCCCGTACCACCACAAAGGAGTACGTGATGACACAAGCGCTGCTACGACACAGATGGTTTCTTGCATTGCTGGTCGGTTGCGCCGGAGCAGGCGATCCCGACGTGCGCACGCAGATCGACGACTACGTCCGGAATGCAGGTGCGCTCGATCCAGCACCCGTGTCACGCGAGGAGGGACCCATGAAGGACCCTACCCGCGAGGGCGACTACTCCTGCACCACGCAGGACTTCAAGGAGACCCGCCAGTACGACCGAATCGTCGCCTTCGCCGCCAACTCCGAGCACCTCTGGCCAGGCTCGATCGTTCAGCCTGACGCCCTCGAAACCGGCCTCTTCAAGCCCGTGCTGGTGCGCCGTTCTCCTGTCACGTTCTCTATCTCCCTGGAGAATCTCGCCGGCCGCAAGTCCAAGAGGCTCGACAAGCCGAGCCTTTCCTCGTTCCGCGAAGCCCTGTCCAGCATCCTCTCCGCCGAGGTCACCGGCGGGACTCCTGCGAGCATCTTTACCACGTCGGAGTTCGTGAGATCAGAGAAGCAACTCAACCTCCACGTAGGAGCGAACCTGGAGTATCAGGGCCTCCCAGTGGCTGCCGCGCTCGATTTTGGCTACGACCGTCAGCGCAACCGCACCAGGCTCCTCCTTAGCTACACGCAGGCCTACTACACGGTCGATGTCGACCCGTTCACCATGCCAGCCGACGCCTTTGCCGACGATGTCACCTTCTCGGAAGTCCGCTCGGCAATCAAGCCGAACATCCCACCGCTCTATGTCTCCTCAGTGACCTACGGTCGCATGGTGCTCTTCGCCTTCGCCTCCGATTACTCGCAAGACGCCTTGCGGGCCGCGCTCAGCTTTGCCCTGAGCACGCCCGTGAGCCCCATCGACTCCGCCTCCTCGAGCGGCAAGGGCGGCAAGCAGGCGGACGATGAGCCGGACGAGGGGACGTCGGATGGACGCTGCACCAACACCGCGTGCTTGGAGGCCAAGTACAGGAGCATCCTCGAAAACACGAGCATCACGGCCTACGTGGTCGGCGGCTCGGGTGGGGATGCGGCTGGCGTCATCAACGGCATCGATGGCCTGAGGGCCTACATTAGCAATGGCGGCAATTACTCGCTGGAATCACCGGGCGCCCCCATTGCCTACAAGCTTGCCCACCTTCGCGATGCGACACCGGCGCGTTTCTCTTTGACCGAGGAGTTCGAGCTGTCGTCCTGCACGCGGGTGAGCCAAAGGCTGCGCGTCGTCCTCAAGAGCATTCGGGTTGACCATAAGGGCCGCGACGTCGGCGCCCTCGAGCTTTATGGGCGTATCTGGGCGACCGCGCGAGAGCGCGACTCGGACCTCTTCAAGAACGACAGGAAAAACGCGGTATCCATCGCCGAGGGGACATCCTGGCCGCAATCGGGCAACGTCAACGAAGCGACAATCGACGTCGTTCCCCAATCTGGCCAGAGCGTGACGCTGAGCGCACAGCTATGGGACCGGGACCTCGCTAGAGACGACGAGATCGGCAAGGGGGAAAGGACCATCACCTTTGACGACGGCTGGGCCCGTGAAGAGGAAACGATTCGCCTGACCGGAAACGGAGCTGACGTCCTTTTGACGCTCGCGCTCAAGCCCCTTTGATGGTCGGCAATCGGGCAGGCGCACAGGACCGACAACCGGATCCCGAGCGGCTTGCCGCGGGAAGTGGAACTTGAACGGAGGAAATCATGCAGTCACGCGGTTTTCTAGCTGTATTGCTAAGTGGATGCACGTTCGCTTGGGCGTGCGCGGATGGCGAGATCCTCGATGGCGCGGACCTTACGGAGCAGGAAGGCGAAGGGGAGCGGGCATTTCCCGGAATGGTCGGAGATCTGGAGAGAGCAGTCATAGAGGGCCCGGGCGGTCCCATGGAAGTCGAATACGAGGCCTTTGAGGGCAGGGCGATCTTTGAGGGTGACATCGAGCTCAACGTGGGTGAGCCGACCCTCCGCAGCCTTGGCAGCAAGAAGGAAATGCTGTGGAAAGACGGAATCGTCCCCTATGCGTTCCATAAGAAACTCGGGCAAAGTAGCCGAAGGGACATCACGACAGCCATGGAGACGTGGAATCGGCTCACGGGCATTCGTTTCGTGGCCCGGACCGATGAGCGCGATTACGTCGAGTTTGTTACGGGTAAAGGCTGCGACTCGTTGGTTGGGCGACAAGGCGGCCGGCAGATCATCCATGCGGCTTATTGCAAGGCCGGGGGAGCGATGCACGAAATTGGCCACGCGCTCGGCCTGTGGCACGAGCAGTCTCGCCCGGATCGCGATGAGTACGTCGAAATCCATCGCGGAAGAATCTCTCCTCGCGGCAGGCACAATTTCAATAAAGTGAATGGACTGGTGGTAGGAGCCTACGACTATGGTTCAATCATGCATTACCGGCCGAACGAATGGAGCTGGACCGGGCGCCCCACGATCACCCCCCGACGCCCGCTTTCCCCGGGCGTCGTCATGGGCCAGCGAAAAGCGCCCTCGAGTGGCGATATAGCCACGATCCTTGCGCTCTATGACCTGACAGCTCCTTCCCCCGACCAGGGACCAGGCCCCAATCCCGATCCCAAGCCCAATCCCAATGGTGAATGCGGAGGCCTCGATTACAAAGGCCGATGTGCGGACAGCGTGGTGGAGTGGTGCGAATCCGGCAAGCTCAAGCGTTACGAGTGCGCCAAGTTGGGCAAGGGATGCGGCTGGTTCAATGACCGCGAGGGTTTCGACTGCGTGGACAAGCGCTGCGTTGACCTGAACTACACGGGTCGCTGCAGCGGCGCCACGGCGGAATGGTGTAAGGACGGCGTGTTCAAGCGGAAGGACTGCGCCGCGGCAGGCAAGAGCTGCGTTCTAACCGAAAGCGACGGGTACTACTGCGAATAGCTCCAAGCCCTCCCCGCGGCGTCGATAAAGCCTCCTAAGAGCGTCCGGAGGCTTCCGCAACCACTGGGCCACCAAGGGAATCGGTTCCTTCCAACGAAGCGTGACACGCCAAGTGCCATGGTCGCCTACCACGGCGTGCACCACAACGAGCGGAGGCCATCGGCTGCGCCGGCTACCAGGCGCCACTCCTCGGCGTCGGTAGACTCTTCGACCTGGCCGGAGGCCGTGGTGACGAACCAGCGGTTTCCGCCTTGGAAGCGGCCCGAAAAGATCCCCGTGATGATCCCCGCGCCGGGAATCTTCTTGGGAGCGCTCCAGGTCTCGCCCAGGTCGCTGGACAAGGCGTAGGTGCCATCGTCGCCGCCACACATCCACAGCCCCCCGTCGGTGCCGAGCACGAGATTGCCGGTGATGCTTGGCACGGTGCGCGGGCTCCAGGTCACGCCGGCGTCTTCCGAGGCGGCGAGCAAAGCGCTGCCCGCGGCCATCCAGGCGCCCTTGCGTGCAGCCACGCTACTCCAGCCAGCGCCACCCAGGGTGGCGCTCTTGAGGTAACGCTTTCCCGGCACGTCATCGGCGGAACGGAACACGCCCCCGATCCAGTCCACGGCAATCCATGTCCCCAGGCTGTACTCGGCCGCATGCAAGCCTCCAGCTCCCACGTCCGGGACATCGGTCCACGCGTTCCCGCCGCTTTCAGACCACGCGAGGCGCCCGGCCATGCCAGTGGCGAGAACCAGTCCGTCGCTAGCGGCGAGCGCGCGCACGTCGGCCGCACCGGACCACAAGGGCGAAGCGCGGGCCGCGAACCAGGTCTTGCCGTCGATCGAGCGCAAGAGCACCCCACCATCGCCCGCCGCCAGCCAGAACCCGCCCTGAAAACGCACGGACCGCAGGCGTGATTGGGTGAGTAGCCCGGATTGCTCCGACGCACTCCAGCCCCCTTCGGTATCCCGGTACACCAGCACCCCGCTATCACCGACGGCGACACACCTAACCTTCGATGGTGGCATGAAACCGCAGGAGGCGTCCATGCAGGCGAGACCTTCTCCACAGGCGCGCTCGCACGTACCACAGTGCGAAGGGTCGCGCTGCAGATCGACACAAGCCTCGCCGCACCGGGAAGTGCCGTCCACGCATTCCCAGACGGTGCGCACGTTGCACGCGGATTGCGCCGTCGCCGAGAGGGCCACGGCGCTCGCGAGCATCAACCGGGCTGGGATATCGGTCAATGACTGTTCCTCCGAAGAAGCTAGAACGACGCTCGAGTGGTGAGCGCGGTCATGAGTTGTAGTCCTCGTGCAGGGAAGCCCGCAAGAAGCGAGACCGCGACCTCTAGGTCCAAGCGCTCGGTGAGCGCGCGGGAGATAGATACGCCACTCGCCAGGAGCGATGGCCCGAGAAGAGCGCGCTTGTGGGTGTCGTCGGGCAAGCGCACGAAAACTGGAATGCGGCCATAGCCACCACCGAGCGCTACCTGAAGCTCCAAGCCACGCCCAAGGTTGGAGCACAAGTCGATCATTGCCAAGCCAGCCACAGCAAGATGCTCGAGGTCCCATCGTGACTCGAGGGACAGCCCGAGGTGCTCGTTGATCCTTAGCCTACCGCCCATCACGGCCGCAGGTCTGATCGTCGTGGGCTGGTAGCCAGCGAGCGACATCTGCGCGTGATCTGCCTCGATGCGCGTTCGTCCATCTGCCTCGTAGAGAGGACCGGAAGCCACGCCAAAGCTCGCGCCGAGCCCGACGTGAAGGCGAAGCCACGAAATGTCCCCGCTCGCTGGTGCACGCGCATCCAAGCCAGGGGTTTCGTTGTCCTTTGGGCCCAAAGAACGTTCTCGACGCACCAGACGAGGAATCGAGAGCTCATGAACGGTCCCTGCGACGAGCGTTAGGGTGGTCGAATAGGGCTCGTAACCAGGACGTGCTGCCCTAACTTCGTAGGTGTCTGCCTTGACGTGTCCCGCAAAGGGGCAGCGCGGCAGGATCGTGTCGCCGAGCGCCACGGAGACCTCAGGATCAGCGCAATTGACCTGGATCTCGGCGAGCTTGAGACATGAGACGCGCAACTCGGACATCTGCCGCCGTGCCTTGAGCTGTTGGTGCTCGATCAGCGCCGCGTGGGGTCCTCGCGGCTTGATCTCGAGCAGCGCCTCGTACCAGCGCATCGCCTGCGCGCAATTGCCCGCGCGGGAATGGGCGATGGCTAGGTTGTACTGCGTGCGCGGGTCTTCATTGCACAAGTCCATGGCGCGTAGGATTTGCTCGATGGCTTGGGTGTAGTTTCCCAAGTCGTAGGCGCGCTTGGCGGCCTCACCTGCCGCGATGTAGGCACCCCGCTGACGGTCTGCGAGGCCGTTGCAAGGTTCCGCCGCAGCGTTGTTGACGGCGCCAACGACGGCGACGAGCACCAAGAGCGCCGAGGAGCGTGTCAATCGTCAAACTCCGGGATGCGGGCGCGAGCTCGCGGTCGTCCGCCACTTCGGCGGGTCGTTGTTTTGCTCTTCAATGCAGGAACCCGGGACGGCACACGTGTCGTTTCGGCTGGGGATGCATCGGGCCCCGCGACTGCTGGTCCGAGCGTGACTGACGTGTCGCCACCGTCAACGGCCGGCGCGCTCGATGGAACGATGAGCTCATGGGTGCCTGTGTTGTTGGCGACCTGCGAAGAGTGCCTGGGCCGCAAGAGGTACCAGGTGCCGCCTGTCCCGGCAAAGGCCGCGAGTGCTGCGACTAGAATGGCGGCGCGCCGCCCTTTCCATGGCTTAACCCTGTCGTCGGTGTCTTGGGTGACCGCGACGGGCGGCATCGCCGCTGTCCTGGCATCATCGCCAATGCACGCGGCGTCCGCGTGCGCATTCTCAAGCTCAGCCGGCGCCTCGGTCGCGTCGGACGCTGCTTCCAGGTCGGCCAGGAACGCCTCCGCCGATGGATAGCGATGCTCCGGCAGCTTCTCACAAGCGCGGCGAATAATTGGGCCTAGGTGCGAAACGAGGATATCGGCCGGCATGTACACCGGCTCTTGCACTTGCTTGAGACAGATCTCAGCAGGCGTGCGGCCCGTGACGGCCCGTTGTCCCGTGAGGGCTTCGAGGAGGATGATCCCCACGGCGTACAGGTCACTGGCCGGCGTGGACAGGCCTTGCAGGATCTGCTCAGGAGCCATGTAACTAGGCGTTCCGATGAGGGAACCTTGTGGCGAGAGCGTCTGGTAGTCGGAATCGCGTTTCTCGTGGGCGACCGTTGCGATGCCGAAATCGAGCACCTTGGCGCTTGGGCGCTCGGGCGCCCCGGTGAGCATGATGTTCTCGGGCTTGAGGTCGCGATGCACGATACCTGCACCGTGGGCGCTGGCGAGGGCTTCAAGTACCTGCATGATGACCCGGCGGGCAAGAGCAGGGCCGAGCGCCCCTTGGCGCTTGAGTCGCTTGGACAGGGGCTCGCCGCTCACATGTTCGAGCACGAGGACACGCTGTCCGTCGAAATGGAACGAATCCAAGAGGCGAACGATGTGGGGATGCCCAAGTCGTGCGATGACCTCCATCTCACGCTGGCTACGGGCTTCTTGCAGCTCGCTGTCCACCTGACCATCGACGGCGCGCAGCACCTTGAGGGCCACTTTTTGGCCCGTGCTGAACTGGCGTGCGAGGTACACGGCCCCTTGGCCACCTTCGCCGAGCACCGAAAGGATTTCAAACCGACCGAGCAGGGCCTGCCCAGCGCGCAGGAGTCGCCCCTTCGTGGCCTTCGCGGCGCGCTCCTGGGGTTTCTCCGACATCAGCTCTAACGGTTGCCTCTTGACCATGCCCGCTCCGCTCCTTCAGGTGCGCTGCCTGGTCGGAAAACCTGGCTAGAACTCAGTGTATCAGACTCGCCTTTGCGGCTCGGCGCGGAAGATGTGAGCCGAAATCGGGCCTCGGTGCACAGGTGTAGAAGACGGGCTAGCAGCTCCCGCTGGGCTCGCCAGCGGGAGCTGTGCATCCAAGGAGGGTTCGATGACCACGCTTGTTTATCCAGACCAACGGCGCTTCGTGACTGCGCTTCTGGTCCTCAGCTTCTTCGCGTTCATAGGATGTGTCGAGACCACGACCGGACCGAGCAAGCCGGAGATCGATGCCGGAGGCCCTGGAGATGCGCGCCCGAACGGAGACGCCGCGCGTCGGGCAGACGGTGCACTTCCCGCGGATGCCGCTCACGGGTCTCCTGATGCTCACTCCAAGGCCGATGCGGGGACCGAAAGGGACGCCGCACCGCCCCCGCCGCCCCCACC
>JACQUZ010000014.1 GCA_016210055.1 Deltaproteobacteria bacterium
CGCGCTACGTGGAGAGGCGGCCGGCTCCCTCGTGCCCGAAGCGGCCACGATGCCGATTGTCGCGGCCGCGTGACCTCCCAAGCGGTGAACGCTTACCTTTTCTTAGCCGAGGGCTGAACGCTTACGATCCTCTATATCGCCGCCGATATCCATGGCGGCGACCTTGGGGACCGCGTGGGCCGGGTGTACGTGCGCCAGCGGGGGACAAGCGTGGTTCGCACCCTCACCGGCAAGGACCTCTATTACGCGTTCCCCGAGCGCACGGCCGTGGTGGACGCGATGTTCAACGGCAAGCCGCGATTCGAGGCGAATCCCGAGGTGTACCGGAACGATCGCTTCCGCGATCGGCCTTACCTCAACACCGCGTGGGACCTCATCCTCAACATGCGTGACGAGGGGGTCAACAAGGACATCAATCTGGAGACCCTGACCGACGTGTTCCTCTACGTCTTTTACACGGATTTCACGGGGCTGTAATGAATACCAAGAAAGCGATTGCCGGGTTATTGCGCGGGGCCACGCTCGTCGCGGTCGTCCTGTCCTTCGGGTCATGCAAGAAGGACGAGCCTCCGCCAGAGTGCCGCAAGGGCTTTGTCCTTTCGGACGGAGGCACGGCGTGCGTCCTTGCGCCCGCGAGCTGCTCACCTTCCACGCCAGGAAGCATCAGCGCCAAGTGCGAGGAAGAGCACCGGGCGTGCTTGCCCCTGCCAGGGAGTGCACGTTGTGAGGGCTGCCTCAATGGGTACAGGGAAGAGGCGGGAGCCTGCGTGGCGGTCAAGACCTGCGTGGATCTCGATTGCGCGGCGGAAAACCGAACCTGCCTCGCCGAGGCCTCCCATGTGGACGCGAGCTGCGCGGGGTGCGTGGAAGGCTTTATCGACGACGGCGGGAAATGCGTGCGGCCGAACTGCGAGCCGGCGGGCACCCCGGGGAGTCAGACCACGGCATGCAAGGCCCAGCACAGGACCTGCGTGGCCGCGAGCGGAGGTACCCTTTGCGGTGAGTGCCTTCCGGGTTTTGCGGCCGAAGGGGACGAGTGCGTGGTCGCGAAGACCTGCGGCGAGCTTTCCTGCGACGCAGAGCATCGCACGTGCTTGGAGGCGGCGGCCGGGAAGCACGCGACCTGCGGCCTGTGCCAGCCCGGGTACGTCTTGAAGGATCGTTCATGCGTTCCCGACAACCGCGCGGTCTGTGACCCGGCGCCCGCAGCGAACAGCATCCTCGACTCGTGCCTTGCCGTGAGCAAGTTCTGCGTGCCTTCTCCGACCGGCGCCACGTGCGGCGAGTGCGTGGGCGGTTACGTGGACGATGGAGCGGGCGGTTGTCGGAAGAAAGGGCGCTGCGTGGATCTCGGCTGCGAGGCCAAGCACATGACCTGCGCCGAGGACGCGTCCGGAACGGGCCGCTGCACCACGTGCCTGCCGAATTACATCGCGGACGTGGACACTGGAGAATGCAGGCCGGTTATCCGGTGCTTGAACCAGACCACGGGCGCGGGCCTCAAGTGCGCCGAGACCGAGGAGTGCACGGAGGCGAGCGCGACCAGCGACGCCTATTGTCACGTGTCCTGTGGCGACAGCGGGATGTGGAACGGACGTCGTTGCGTGCCGTGCCCCACCTGCAACGGCGAGGGGGAGGACGGGCGGTGGCCTTGGCCCACGATCGCTGGATATTGCATTTGCAGGACCAAGCCCGGGTATTTCTATTCGGTCAGTGGAGATATCGGGCCTGTTCTATGCGACGCGGATGGCGACGGCTGGGTGCGGGAGGCGGCGCGCATTTCGATTGAGTCGTCCGACCCATACCTGCGAGAGAACGCGCGTTGCTCGCCAAGGACCATTAGCGAGCTCAAGCTCGTCAATGAGGATGGGCAGGAGAAGACGGTCCTCGTCGAGAAGGCGCTTGCCCTGTACGAGTCGGACCGCAACGACGACGACTTGATCTTGCAAGAGACGCTCAAGGCGCAGGGAATCGTAGCCGCGGGCGCGCGGCCAAGCGTGACGGCCGCGGAGCTCAATCCCTTGACCAAGCTATGTCATCAACCTGGGGCCGATTACAACGACAACGGGGTGGCCGACGCGTACGAGTGGGGCGCGCAGGAGCCTGGGCCCAAGATGCGGCCCGAGCAGGCCCCTTACAATCAGTTCTCGTATTTCGCGGAGCTCTATTGGGGGTATTACGAAAAGATCTCCTCGTCGGGTCCCGGTCGGTACGTCATTCAGGAGAAGACGAGAAAGCGGGACTCGGGCGTTGCCGAAGAGATGCGGGTCCCGCTGGGAACCTTGCCGTCGGATAATGAGTACTGGCGCGAGTGCACGGTCCAGCGTGATTGGGAATGGAACCTGACCAGCCCACCCGTGGGCATGGACTTTGCGGCGCTGTACGACCCCGGTGATGCCAAGGCCTGGGGAGGGATGAACCACCATAGCCAATTCAAGTGCTTGGTCATCCAGAGCGACCCGGACGCGAAGAAGCCAAGCGAGGTTGATAAGGACACGGTGGTCAAGGGCGGCTACCGGACGCAGCAGTGCACGGTAGACGGGGAGGCCGTGGCGGCGAGCAGTAACCCCGCGCTCGCCCGGGTATCGTGCAAGCAGGTTGATCCCACGGCGCTCACGCCGGGGAAGGTGGTTTGGGGAGCTGTCCCATACCTCCACGGCGAGACGGCGCAAGATGGGACGCCCTACAAGCGGGGATGCGTGAACGAGTGCGTGGAGGCCATCAAGACCTGCCCCGGGTATGACACAAACCCTGCGGCGGCAGGGTGCCTGGCGAGCACCGAGCAGTTCGGCAAGTTCGTGCGCTGCGAGCCGGCCAAGGAGGTTTGTGACGGCAAGGACAACGACGCGAACGGGGCGGTCGACGACGGTCCGTGGACCAGCGTGGCCTGCGATGTGACCGGGAAGCTTGGTATCTGCGGCAAGGGGGGAGGTCTCTTGGATTGCACCCAGGATTCCACGTGGGAGTGGGTCAAGACGTGCAATCAGGTGGTGTTCCCGCGGGCGGAGCTCTGCAACTTGCTCGACGAGGATTGCGATGGAGTGGTGAACAATGCGCTGGCGCCCAGCCCGATTGTGAGCGAAGCCGCTGCGATGCCGATTGGGCAGCCATGTAAGGTTCCAGACCCCGATCCCGTTACGGAGCGATGTGACCGAGGCACCTGGCAATGCGTAACGAAGTATTCCGCCGATAACCAATCGATCGCGAGCGCGGCCGTGGAGTGCTTGCCCAACGCGAAGCGTGAGGAGGCCTGCAACCCCTCCATCTGGGCGGAGGCAATCGATGAGGACTGCGACGGCGAAGTGGATGAGGCGCCGTCTCAGCCGTCGGCCGGCGACTGCCCGAAGGGCTGGATGCGTTATTACCGCGACGAGGACTGGGACGGTTCCCCGGATAAGGAGTCGAAGTGCCTCTGCCGGCCGACGTTGATCCATAACATCAACGCCGCCATCGTTAATCCTCGCACGCAAAAATGGGATTGCTGTGACCTCGATAACAGGGCAAAACCCGGTTCGACGGATTGGTACACGAAGGAAAACGAGTGCGGGTCATTTGATTACAACTGCGACCTCAAGATGACCAAGCTATGGCCCGACCCCGGGTGGTCGGGATGTTCCACCGGGGCGTTCTCATGCGGCAGCTCTGGCTGGGGCTGGGACGTGCCTGGCCCGAGCTCGGTCCCCGAGTGCGGGGAGTCGGCGAATTGGTATAGCGGCTGCGGCAGTTTTTGGTCCGACTGCCCCAATCGATTCCGAAGCGAGACGCAGCAATGTCGTTAACTAGCCTGCGATTCACACCATTAGTGGCACTTCTAGCGGTCCTCGTCGCAGCCTGCGGCGACGACGGGCCCCGCGAGCTGCCGCACCTGGTACCCGACGCTGGTCCATGCGAAGGGGTCGTGTGCAAGCCCGTGGACTCCTGCCACGCCGCTGGAACCTGCGACCCCGTGACGGGCAAGTGCACGAGCCCCCAGCTTGCCGACGATACCCCGTGCGACGACGGAACCGCGTGCACCTTCGGGGACTCGTGCCAGCAAGGCGCGTGCGTGGCCGGCGGAAACGTGGAGTGCCGGCCCGTCGACGAGTGCCACGAGGCTGGGACCTGCGATCCCAAGACGGGATGCTCGAACCCCGTGAAAGCGGATGGAGCAGCTTGCGGGGATGGCAACGCGTGCACCAAGAACGACCGATGCAAGGCAGGTGCGTGCGTAGGGGAGGCAGTGACGTGTACGAGCCTGGGTCCATGCTTCGAGCAGGCGGCTTGCAGCCCGGCAACGGGTGAGTGTGTCGCGTTGCCCAAGGCCGACGGCGCGTCGTGCGACCCGGGGGGCCTCGGCAAGTGCGAGGAGGGAACCTGCGGCTCAGGAAAGTGCGACGTGAAGCCCAAGGCGTGCGTACCACCCGACAGTTGCCACCTGGCCGGCGCCTGCGTGCCTGAAACAGGCGAGTGCGAGTACCCCACCCGGGACGACGGCGCGCTGTGCGACGACGGTGATGCGTGCACCACCGGCGAGATCTGCCGCCATGGCGCCTGCGACGGAGGCGCTCCGCTCAAATGTGGAGCCGTCGACTCGTGCCACGAAGCGGGACAGTGTGATCCAAGCCGCGGGTGCCTTGTCGGTGCACCCAAGAACAGCGGGTCGTGCAACGACGGGAACGCCTGCACCGAGGAGGACACCTGCCGTGACGGCAAGTGTCGTGGCCGCGAGATCACGTGCACCGCCTCGGACGCGTGCGTGCAAGTCGTGGGGTGCGACGCGCGAACCGGCAAGTGCCTGGAGGCCCCGGTTCCCAACGGCGTGTCGTGCGACGACAGGAACGCCTGCACCTTGGGGACCACCTGCCAGAACGGAGCTTGCGCGGGAGGCCGGATGGTGACGTGCCAGCCCAAGGACGACTGTCACGCTGAAGGCACGTGCGACCCGGTGACGGGCGCGTGCTCGAACCCCATCAAAGCCGACGGCACGACCTGCAACGACGGCAACCTCTGCACGCAAAAGGACCGGTGCGTGGCGGGAGCCTGCACGGGCGCCGACGAGGTTGCCTGCGAGGCCCCGGCGGAGTGCAAGGAGCCCGGAACCTGCAACCCGGCCACCGGCACCTGCTCCTACAAGTGGAAGCCTGATGGCGTGGGCTGTGACGATAGCGATCTCTGCAGCTCCGGCGACCGGTGTATTTCTGGGCGGTGCCTCCCCACCTCATACATCACTTGCTCGGATCCATGCCTCGAAAATGGCGGATGCAATCCCACGACCGGGGCATGCGTTGGCACCGCCAAGCCGAACGGCGTCGGTTGCGAGGACGGCGACCCTTGCACGTTGTCCGCGTGCCAGGGTGGCACTTGCACCACGGTGACCACCATGCCGTGCACGCCCCTTGACGCATGCCACGCCGCGGGCCAATGCGACAGCGCGAGCGGCCGGTGTACCAACCCTCCGGCCTATTCGGGCGCTACCTGCACGGATGGAACATGTTTCACGGACATCACGAAAGAGGCAGGCCTTCAGTGGATCGGTACCGGCGGGACGTCGACCGAGGTCGGGGCAGGTGGAGCATTTCTCGACTACGACGGAGACGGTCGCCTTGACATTGCATTGGCAGGCGAGGGGGCTTCGCTGCGTCTCTATCGCAACCGCGACGGCACGCACTTTGACGACGTGACTTCCACGGCCGGCCTAAGTGGCCTCTTAGACGAGCGGGGCGTCATGGGCGTGGTTGTGGCCGACTTCGACAACGACGGGTATACGGACATGTTCGCTCTCGCAGCCGGCACGAGCATGCTGCTGAGGAACATGGCGGATGGGACCTTCGACGACGTCACGCAGGAAGCGGGGCTCTCGTCCAGCGCCTGGGCGACCGCGGCCGCCTTTGGGGATTATGACGGGGACGGGTGGCTTGATCTTTACGTGGGCAACCACATCGCTTCGTTCACTGATGGCGTATTCACGGGCTCCCCCAACATCCTCTACCGCAACAAGGGAGACAGGACTTTTGCGGACGTCACCGCACCCGCGGGTGTGGGCGGCAGCGGGATCACTTCCTCGGTCCAGTGGTCCGACGTAGACCGCGACGGCCATGCCGACCTGCTCGTGTGCAACGACAGGGGCCAGGCGGTGCAGCGCAATGGGCTGTACCTCGGTAGCGCGACGGGGACTTTCGTCGACGCGTCTGCCTCGCTGGGATTCGCGGTGGGCGATCGATGCCTCGGGCTCGCCGCTGGCGATTTCGATGGGGACGAGGATATTGACTATTACGTGGCGGGCATTGGCAACAACCTGCTCCTGCGCAAGGATTCCAGCGGGTTCACCGACGTGGCAAGCGCGGCCGCCGCGACGGTGGCGGTGGACACCTGTACCAGCAAGACCCTGGCGAGCTGGGACGCAAAGTTCGGCGACTTCGATCTCGACGGCGTTCTCGACCTGTACGTCTCCAATGGTGAGGCCAGGAGCGAATTCGCCGGAGACCTTGCACCCAATAGCCCCAATGAGCTGCTCAAGGGAGATGGGAGCGCATTCAAGTCGATTGGTCTCTCGGCTGGCATTGCCGACCCGAGGAAGGGGAGGGGCGCCGCTGTGGGCGACATCGACAACGACGGCGACCTGGACATCCTTCAGGTCAATCTCGACGGAATGCCTGTGCTCCTGAAAAACAACGTCTCGGGCGGAAGCAAGTGGCTCATTGCCAAGCTCAAGGGGCAGAAGAGCAACAGGGATGGAGTGGGTGCACGCCTGCTCCTAGACACTGGGTCGCGCAAGATCATGCGGGAGGCCACTCGGCAAGAGGGGCATGGCACGGCGAGCGATGCCCGGGTTCACTTCGGCCTGGGGAGCGCCGCCACCGGTAACCTGACCATCAAGTGGCCCAGCGGAAACGAGCAGCACCTCTACAGCGTCGCAGCAGGGGCCGTGAAAGACATCGTCGAGCCGCTGGTGGTCATCAGCAAGGTTACCTTCGATAAGACGTCCCCCAAGCCTGGCGACATGGTCAAGGTGGACGTCGAGCTTAAGAACAGCAGCTCAAAGGCGCAGGTTGTAAAGGTAGACCTACGGCTGGATCTGGGATCCGACGGCGGGAACCCAACGCCGGTGTCCCAGAGCGCCCCCGCGAACGCGAAGGTCGTGGTGAGCTTCCAGGTAACGATTCCGAGCGGCGCAAGCGGCAGCGGCCAGGTTTTGGCCGGGGTTACGGATTTTGGGAACGGGCGTGACGAGGCCGTGAAGTCGCTGACGGTGACAAGCTCGTCGGGCGCAGGCATAAGTGGGCCTTCAGGTGGAAGTGGCTCGAGCGGCCGTTCCCTGCTCTTCCATGCCCGTGAGGCGCTGTTCCATGTCGTTTCATGGACAAGCGACGCGAAGCTCCTTCGTTTCTTCCTTGCGTACCTCTTCTAAACACCTGCATTAACGAACCGATTGAAGTAAGGGTACCGAGCCTTCGGCCGTTATCCGTAGCCGATGCGCCATGTCGTCTACTAATGACCGGTAAATCGGCACGAGTGCGTCGTCCTTCGTCACCACGGCACGAAGGCGCCCTCCTGCGCACGCGCCGTGCCCTCCGGCCGTGCCACGGGCGCCGACCATTTTCCGCGTGAGATCGCCTGCGTGGGCCCGTGGCAAGTCGGTCCGCACGGACAAGTGGACCGCCCCACGATAGGTGCCGACGCAGAGAACAAAGTGGGCGCCTTCGAAAGGCAGGAGCAGGTCGGCTATTTCGGCCACCAAGTCCGGGTAATCCAGCGAGCCCAGGTTGACGGCGAGCAGGGGACCGCGCACTTCAGCGGCCCGAAGGGCACGGTCGAGCGCAGCGAAATGCGCCGCAGGCACCTTGGGCTCTGCGATGACGCGCAGCTTGTCAAAGTCGGCGAGCTTCATGAGGGACGTGTAGGCCTCGACTTCATGCTCCGAGGCCTCACGGATGAGGTCTCGCGTCTCGCTCTTCAATGCATAAAGAATCGCGGTCGCGAGGGCGCTATCCGTCGGAATCCCCAGCTCCTTGAGATACGAGTAGGTGATAGTGCAAGAAGCGCCGTACCCCGCGCGAATATCGCACCACGGTGCCCGATGGGACGCGGCGCGCGGGGGGTGGTGGTCCACCACGATGTCGACTCGATGGCCGCTGGGAAGCGAGTTGTTGCCGGTCTCCGGCTGCGTGTCCACGAGGGCAATCACGGGGTAAGCAGAGAAATCGACTTGCTCCACCGAGACATGCACGAGGCCGAGGGTCGCCACCATGGCGCGGTTCTCTGCCCGGCCAATGATGCCCCCTTGAGCCACGGTGACCGAGAGGCCAGCCGCTTGCTCGAGGACGTGCCGCATGCACTCGGCGGCGGCCATGGCGTCGGGATCGGGGTTGTCGTGCATGAGCACGAGCGCACTGTGAAGGCCGCGAACACGCTCCAGGGTAGCCTTGAGGTTGAAAGTGGGCATGGGTACGCTTACTCCGACCACTGCTCCCACGTGGCCAAGATGTCGCGTGCAGGGGACGAGGAAAGAAAACGCTGCCTGAGCCCAGGATCGGTCAGGCCCTGGGCCTTCGATTGCATGGCCTGCAAGGCGCGCTCCATGGCCACGCGGGCCTCCTCCGCTCGACCTGCTTCGCTCGCGAGGCGTGCGTGGATAAAAAGGATCTCCTCGGCACCTTCGGTCTCGTTGGCCTGATCGAGGACGGCCACGGCTCGCGCGCTCCGATCGGCAGCCTCCGAAGGATGGCCGAGGGCGCGCAGGGCGAGCCCTTCCACGGCGGTTCCGAAGATCTCCCCAATAGGCATTCGGGCCATGTGCCCCAACTTGGCGGCCGACCGCGCGAGCTCGAGTGGACCTTCCGGGGGATCCTCTGCCATGAGCTGGGCCATCGCGAGGTACACGAGTGCTCTGATTTCTTGGTAGCGGGATCGACTCTTGTTCGCGAGCTCGAGTCCCCGTTCCAGGATCTCCTTGGCCTGAAACGCCTCTCCATGCTTGAGAGCGAGCTGACCGGACGTGATGGTCACGTCGGCGAGGGTGGAGAGGTCGCCTAGCTGGCCAGCCAACGAGATCGCCTTGTCCAGGTATTGCTCCGACTTCTCGAGCACGCCCAGGTCCAGGTACAGGTGGCCAATGTTCCCGAGCTTGACCGCAAGGAGGGAGCGGTCCCCGAGCTCGGTCACGATCTTGAGGGCGCGCTTGTAATGGACCAACGCCTCCTCGTAATCGCCCAATGCCGAGAAGATGTTTCCCAGGTTATTGAGAGCGTGCGCTTCCTTCCCCGGGATGCGCAGCTTGCGATAGATCACCAATGCCTCGGCATAGGATTCGATGGCTTCTTGGTGACGGGACATGTTCCAGAGGGCATTGCCGCGCGTATTGCAAACTTGTGCGCGCACCGTGAGCGCTTTCAAGTCCTCGCCGCAAAGTGCCAGGGCACGATCGCAAAGGTCCAATGCCTCGCTGTTTTCGCCAATCGCGTGGCTAATGGCGGCCTCCACGCGAAGAACGAGCGCCAAAACGAGCCTATCCTCGGACCTGTGGGCATGTGCCAGGGCGGGAGCCAAGGCCCGCCTCGCCGCAGGAGCCTTGCCGATGTCGAGGTAGAACTCCGCCAGGCGCATCTGGGCTTGTGCGAGGCGTGCTTTATCCTCCAGGGCCTCCGCTTCACGGCGGAGGTGATGAATTTCTCGAAGTTGCTGGGGCCGTCTCGCCCAGGTGCGCAGGATGGCCTCACGCTCAGCGCGGGCGTCGTAGCGCTCAGCATGGGCATCTCTTGGGAGAAGGGCGATGGCTCGCGTCAAGTGCTGAAAGGCCTCGACGTTGGCATGAATGGAGATGGCATGCCTGGCCGCCGCGAGGTACCGCCTGGCTGCAACGTCGTGTTTCCCACCGAGCTCCAGGTGGTGGGCGACGACGGCGTCGTCTCTCCCCATGCGGAAGTCGGGCGCCTGGGACAAGCGCTCGGCGACGGCGACGTGGAGAACGGCCCTCTCGTCTTCCGGGACCAGGTCATAGGCCACGCTCATGGTCATTTCGTTTCGGAACGCCAAAGGCGGCAAGACCAAGGGCCGAGGATCCAGGATCGTGGCCGCGGTGTCGAGAGGCACGCCTGCGTGTTCGCCAATCTTGCGATCTAGACCCCCAACGAGCCCGCGCTCGCACAGGCGCGCGAGCTCGTCCCTAACCGGCCTACCCACCAGGGCCTCGACCGCGTCCTCGGCGAAAGTCCGTCCGAAGACCGCCGCCCGCGTGAGGACTTCCTTTTCACCCGGCGGCAGGCGATCGATGCGCGTGGCGACGAGCGCCTCCACGGAAGTGGGAACTTGGACCTCGGCGTCTCTCCTCACCCAGGTCAGCTTTCCGGGCGCCTTTCGGCTCGGCTCCAGGATCCCCCTTTCCAAGAGCAGGTCGATGATCTCCCGGATGAAGAACGGGTTCCCACCTGCCTTGGCGACGATGTCCTCGGCGAGAGGGGTGGCGTCCTCTTCTGTCGCAAAGCGCATGAGGCAAAGGCGCATCCGGTCCTCTTGACCGAGCTCGTCGAGAGTGAGCGACATGACGTGCGGGCGCGTGGTGAGCTCCAGGGTCCGCTCGTCGGGACGGGCCGTGACGATGGTAAGCACCGGGCGGGGCGTGGGCTCGAGAAGCACTTCACCCAAGAGCTCCCAGCTTTGTGAATCTGCCCAATGACCGTCCTCGAGCACCATGACGAGCGGGCGATCTTTCGTGAGCCGTTCCTCGAGCCGATCCAGGACGGCGGCGATCCGGCGTCGCCTCTCCTCTGGATCCAGGTCATCGAGTTTCGCCTTGCCTGCCTTGAGCCCGAGGACCATGCCCACCATTTCACAGAGCGCGGAAACCTCGGGGGCCTGTTCCTGTTCTGGGTAGAGCATGGCACAGAGCGAGCCGGTCCGACGCTGGACCTCGCGCGGGTCAGCCCCCTCTGCCAGCCCGAGCAGATCGCGCAAGAGATCGGATGGAACGCTGAAGGGGGTATCAGAGGTGGCCGCGCGCGCCGCAGATCGCATGACGGCGGCCTCGCCGGGCGGGAACCCCGCGAGAAAAGCGTTGACGAGGGCACGCTTCCCGATCCCTGGATCGCCGATGACGCACACGTGCCTTTTGGAGCGCGTGAGCAGCACGTCACGATACGTGTCCCGGAGCATCTTGAGCTCGAGCTCGCGCCCGATGATTTCGTGGGCTCCCGAGCGGTCGCGCATGCGCTGCTCCCGCTCCTTCGGCCCCCTCAAGCGGAAGACCTTGGTTCGACGAGGCGGCTCGTCCTCCGCGGCCCCAGGGCTCGTGTCGACGGGCAGGTCGTCTGGGAGATCGACCGTACCCTGCTCATCGAAGTTCCAGTCCGCCTTGGCGAGGCGGTACACGCCGCCTCCCACCAGGACTTCTCCCCCTTGGGCGAGGGAGACGAGCCTCTTGGCGATGAGGCTCGCGGGCTCGGAGAGCTCGCAGCCCCACGAGGACCCGCCCGCTCGCTTCACGATAGCGCTGCCCCGCTGGATGCCCACGGAGAGGCGCAGCTCGGGTTCCACGTCGCGACCAATGCCGTCGAGCGCGTCGACCAGGTCCAGGGAGAGTCGGATGGCGCGCGATGCATCGTCTTCGCCGGCGACGGGAAGCCCGACCAGGAACGTGAAGGTCTCAAATGCGTCGGGACGATCGGACTTGGGGAGCGGAACGTGCGCGTGGGCCTCGTGCTTGAACGCGATGTTCTCGGCGATGCGGTAGAAGTCCTTCATGGCCTCTCGCGCGTGCGCCTCACCTGCCTGCTCTTGCAGCGTCGAAAGTCCCCGCACGTGCCCTTCGATCACGAAGACGTGTTTTTTCTCGCGCGTTTCGGCAGCCTCCCCCTTGGGATAGGAAGGGAAGGTCAAGGACGGGGCCGCAGGCGCGAGCTCTGCGCACGCAAGGGCCCCTTGGTTCGCGTCGGCGAACAGGGACACGGGCGTGCGAGCAAAGGGAGGGGAAAGTACCGGTGTTTTCCGGGGAGACGTGCCATGAGGCATGGCCCGTGGGGGCGGTGCAGGTACCGGAGGCCGAGGGCTACCCACCGCCGGCGCCATGCGCGGCTGCTTGATCGTTTCCGCCAAGAACTGGGCGAGAGTTGCCGAGTCAAAGGGCTCATCCTGGGAGCGCGCCAGGTGCATTTGGAAGCGGCCGAGCGCCTGCTGAAAGTCCCGAGCGGTCGGGTAGCGGTCGCGCGGATGGTAGGCAAGAGCACGGAGGATGATGGCCTCGAGCTCAGTGGGAACCGTAGGATCGCAATCCCGCGGCCGAGGAATTGCCGAGGCCTTGACCTGCTCGAGGAGCTCGCGCCCCTTGCCGATGAACAGCGGGCGTGCCAGGGCGAGCTCGAACAGGACGATGCCTGCGGAGTAGATGTCGGAGCGCGCGTCGACGGGCTCTCCCCTCGCCTGTTCGGGGGACATGTACGCGAACTTCCCCTTGACGATCCCTTCCTCTTCCTCGACGTCCCGGGCTCTCGCGATGCCGAAATCAACGATCTTGACGGCGCCATCCCAAGACACGATCACGTTCTGCGGCGAGATGTCTCGGTGCACGATGCAAAGCGGCTCCCCGTGCTCGTCGGTCTTGCGATGGGCGTAATCGAGCCCCTTGGCGATCTGCTGGACGACATAAGCGCAAAGGCCGTGGGGGATTCGCCTTTGGAGCTTCGCGCACTCCTGGAGGAGCTGGAGGAGATCGAGCCCCTCGACGTGTTCCATGGCCAGGTAGTACGCCGAGCCCACGTGACCGAAGTCGAAGACCTGGACGATGTTGGGGTGGTTGAGTCCGAGCGCGATCTTGGCCTCGTCGACGAACATGCGGACGAAGTGCTTCGACTTGGCGTACGCGGGATGAATCTTCTTGATGACCAATCGCTTGGCCAGTCCTTGAGCAGCAGTGGACCGCGCCAAGAACACCTCGGCCATGCCGCCGGCCCCGACCCGACGCAAGAGCTGATATCGTCCGAATTGCTCCAAGCCGGCGTTATTGTATGTCATTTCTCACCGTCATGACGGTGAACCCGCCGCCGGTGCGAAGGATCTCGCGCGCAAGGCGAGGCTCGCACAGCGCGAGTGCCGGTGGACCTGCTTCGACGAGGACAAAGCGGCGCCCAAGCCGTTCTGACACGGCGCCCGTGGTCCCCGATCCTGCGAAGAAGTCGAGGACCCACTCCCCCGGGAGGGAAAACGCACGGATGATGCGCTCAAGAAGGCGCTCCGGTTTCTTTCCGCGCCGCATGGTGACCCCCCCCTCCCGCGCAATACCCGTGGCCGGGATGTCCTCGGCGGTCCAAAAGTTGTTCAAGTCAGACACCCTGGTCAGTCGCCCGTCCTCCACGGTCGCCACGTCTTTGAGCCAAAGCACGACCTGGCCACCAAGGTAATAGCGGACCCGCGCCCCCTGGTGCTTGCCGCGATCCTGCGTGTACTCGGCGCGGTAGAGCACCCCTTTGTCGGGCATGTGGCCGAGGAGCTCCTGCTGAAACGTGCTCTCCGGCTGCTGATTGGAAAGGCGCATCATGCGCGGAAAAAACGCCGCAAGCTCGAGATCCGCGGCCTGTGCAGCGCGGCTGAGGGTCTTGGCGGGAATGGTTGTGAGCACGTGGTTTTCGTGGGCAAAGATCCGCACCACCCGGCCCCTCTTGTCTCGAAACTCCCCGACGAGACGCGAATCGGTCGAGGGCTCAAGGGCGCGGCAGTAGGTGCGCAGGGTTTTTTCGGGAAAGGGAGTGCGGCGCTGGGGCCTCGGCCATCCTGGAGGGATCTCGCCTTGGGCATAAATAAGTAGATATTCAACTTGGTCGGAGACCAGTGCGTTCCCTTGGCCAAGGAGCGTTCGATCGGGTGCGCGCTGCCAGGAGACCTGCGCCACGAGCTGGTCGCGGCCAAAGATTTCGTCGAGGAGAACCTTGAGGTACGCCTGCTCGACGACGTTGACATGCACGACCATGAAACCCGACGGGCAAAGGAGATCCCGGGCCAGCCGGATCCGTTCCTCCAAGCAGGAAAGCCAGGTGCCATGGTCAGTGCGGTCGGCATAGCTGTCGAAGTCTTGACCCGTGTTGAACGGAGGATCGATATAGCAGAGCCGAATTCGCCCGGCCATGCCGCCTCGAGCCAGGGCCCAAAGGGCATCTCGAGCCTCGGCATGGATGAGCATGTTGTCGTCAGATGCGGATCGGCCCGCGGGGTGGCGTGACACGACGCAAAGCCTCGTCGGCCCGGGCTCATGATCGGCGAGCTGCCAGCGCCCAGTGCTTGGATCGCGGACCACGGGGCGTCCTCGGCCTGGCCAGGTGAGGGTGGGACTGGACATGGCTCAACGCGTTCCGACTGCTCCGATGACCGGCGCGGGGCTTACGACGGCGCCGGTTGTCGTGGGCGACGTGCCCACGCGCACGTGGATGCGGATGCGGCCGACGGCACCGCCGCCACCGCCCGCGCCGTTGGCAGAATTGGCTGGGGGCTGGCCATCTCCAGCCCGGGCGTTCCGGGCACCCCCCGCGCCCCCTTCGCCGCCCGATAGGGTGGCGCTGTTCCCACCTGGCGCGGGGGATAACGTGCGCGAGCCGTCGGCGCCATCCATGCCCGCGACGGAGCTGGGCGCCTTGGCGCTCCCTTCGCCGCCACCTCCGCCGTTGGCCACGACGGTGCCGCTGATCGTGACGCGTGCGGCCTCGATGAGGATGTTCCCGCCGCTCCCACCGCCGCCGCCTCCAGAAGAGAGGCCGGTGAGTGCGCGCCCGCCTTGACCCCTGCCGCCTCCTGCATCGATGACCGCCCCTTGGCCGATGAGGAGCTCGCCGCAGGAGACGAGCTGCAAGCCGCCGCCCGCTCCACCGCCGAGGGCGACCAAGTTGACGAGCGTCGCTCCGTTGCTTCCGCCGCGCCCGCCGGGGCGGAGGGGAGAAAGGGTATTGTCCTCGATCATTCGGCCCCCCTTGGGTCCGTCTGCCCGATCACCCCTGGCTCCCGATCCGCCGCCGAACCCATTGCCGCCGCCGCCGCCGCCGTCTTGGTCGGACGATCCGGCTTCCCCGGCGGCAGCGCTCGTCGCTCCCCCTGGTCCATCGGTCGCCGCTTCCGCGCCCACGTCAATGGTTCCGCCGATGTTCATGCGCCCGGTAGCCACGATGGCGAGCACGCGGTTCCCCGACGCGGACAGCTTGGCGCCGGCCGGGATCGTGACGTTGTCGAACTTGACGATGCAGATCTCGGGCGCGCCGCCGGGCTGGGACTTGATGAAGTTGCAGCGGTCTCTTCGTGCCGGTAATGCGTCCAGGGACGTGTCGATTAGAAGGGTCTCGCTGGTACCCAGCGTGAGGGAGCCGCCGCCCGCGGTTTCGCAGGTCGAAGCCAGGAGATTGGTGGGCGAAAGGACGCGGCACTCCGGTGTGGGCGTCGGGTTGCAGCCGAGGAGACAGGGCGTGACGGTGGCGACTCCCGAGGCGTCGCACGAGACGAGGTTATCTCCTTGGCACGCGGTGGTGCTCGGCGTGCACGAGGCGGCGTCGGCCGTGCCGCCGTCTTGGCCCGTGGCGTCGGACGTGGTGGACGCGTCCATTCTCGCGCCTTTTCGCACGCAGGCGTTTCTTGCGTGGTCGCACTCGTACCCAGGCGGACATGCTCCATTGTCGCCACTGTCGCCACTGTCGCCACAGGCAAATGGCTCGTCGCCAAATCGTGGATCAAAACAGCTCAGGGCGACTAGCCCAAGAAGCGACGTCGAAAGGCCAAGAAATCGCATTTCCTAGACGAAGATTACTACGGCAAGGGTGTGATGGACAGGTCGTCGAACCAGGTGTCGGACTCCCAGTTGTTGATGCCGAAATATTCGTGCCCTTGCCCTTCGAGCGGCTGCGCGTCTTCGAGGGACAAGAACGGCGTCGTACCGTCGTCCACGTACCAGTCGATGCGTCCTTGGGACCGCACGATCTTCCAGCGGTACTTGCGTCCTACCTCGACCTTGGGCGTCGTGCGCGTCGGCACATCGGGGGCGTGCTCGTCACGCTTGGCGATGATCGACCGTGCGTTGTTCCAACCGCCCATGATGAACACGTAGCCGGTGGCCATGTATGCGCCCTTGTCCGCATCATAGGATTGACCGTCGCCCCATGCCTCGATCTTGATGTCGCCGGCGGGCGAGTTTGACCAGGCGGTGAGCTCGATCGATGCGTGACGCGGTAGCTTCTTGCGTAGCCAAAGGGGGTGGTTGTATGCGCCACGACCGCTGAGGGCCCCACCGCTCACGCGGTACGAGTCCTGGGTGGCGTGCCAGTCGCCACCCAAGCTTTCTCGTTCGAACGAATCGCTCCATGCGGAGGTGATGGGCGGCGGATCCGGTTGCTTGCAGCCAAGGGCAAAGGCGGCCGTGACGAGGAGGGGAGCAAGAACGCGCATGGGTCCCGGAGGATGGCGCGGCCTGGGGTGGGAGTCAATCTTGGCAGGTCAATGGAATCGCCCCAGGTTGACACCCAGACCACACGTCGCTAAGTTCGCGCAGGTGGTTACAGCGCTTCACCTGCTTCCACGCGGACTGCTCCTTTTGGGATTCGTCTTGCTTGCCTTCGTGGTGGCCTTCGTCGTCGTGACGTACGCCCACCTGTTTCTCGTCACCCGCGACCGCGCCGTTTTTCGTGCGGTCCCTCGCGAGCTCGCTGCCGCCACGTGGCTCGCTCTCACTTGGCCCTTGTTTCCACTCCTTGGAGCCCGCTACCACGGCCGCGCGCATGGCGTTCGGCCTATCGTGCTCCTCCACGGGTATGGCATGAATCGGATGTGCCTGTTCTGGCTTGGGCGGGCGCTCGCCAAGAAAGGGATGGGGCCGCTCGTGGGCATGTCCTATAACTGGCTCCAGCCGGTGGCCCGATCGGCTGAGAAGCTCGCCGCCTTCGTCGAGGAAGCGTGCGCGAGGTACGGCGCGAGCGAAGTGAATATCGTCTGCCATTCGCTGGGCGGTCTGGTCTCCATGGCGTACGTGCGAGAGCTCGGCGGCGCGTCGAGGGTCAAGAACGTCGTCACCATCGCCACGCCGCACCAGGGCACGCGCATGGGATTGGTCGGAATCGGCAAGTCGGCCGCGGATCTCAGGCCCCAGAGCAAGGTCGTTCAAGACCTGTGGGGTCCACCTCCAAAGGGAGTGCGGCTCACGACCATTTACTCACCATCGGACAACCTCGTGGTCCCGCCCGAGAGCGCGCGGGGAGGGGAGTGGTCTTGCGTTGTCCGCGTGGACGATCACGGACACGGCGCGCTCCTCGTGTCGTCGCGCGTCGTGGATGCGATTGTGGCTCGCCTCATGGCCCAAGAAGGCCAAGAAGGCGGAGACGACCTGCGACCCGCCGCGGGCCGAAGCCCAATGGCTGCGTGAACGTGCCCCGCCTCCCTTCGCGACGAATGGCTGCCCTCTCGCCTAGGCGTGTTCCCAAAAAGAGGCCCGGCCCCGAAGGAGGGAAGCGGGATCGCAACCGCCAGGAGAAGACCAACGCCCTCTTGCAAGGGGCGCTGTCGCTCTTTCTGGCCAGCGGAATCGAGGGGGTCACCATCGACGAGATCGCCTGCGCCGCTGGAGTCGCCAAGGGCAGCTTCTACCGCTACTTCGACGACAAGACGGCGCTCGTGGCCGCGCTCCTTCACCCATTGTCTCAGGGAATGCGCGAGGCCTTTTCCACGTGCGATGAGGCCCTTAGGGCCGCTCGGTCCCCTCTGGATCTCGCTTCCGCCTACACCAACCTATCCCTTGCGCTTTCCACTCATGTCGGAAGCGAGAAGGGCGCCGTGCGGCTCTACTTGCAGGAGTCACGCGCCCCAGGGGTCGGTGCTCGGGAGCCCATCGCGCGGCTCGCCCATGACATCTATCGGGCTGCGCTCGTTCTCACCGAGGCCGCCCATTCCCACGGACTCCTCCGGCCCATCGATCCACGCGTGAGCGCCCTTGCCGTGATTGGCGCCGTGGAGCGCCTCCTCTTTTCCTACCTCGCGGGAGACGACATCGGCGGCCCAGACCGGGTGGCTCGGGACCTGATCTCAATGGTTCTCGACGGGCTTCGCGAGCGAGGCCATTAACTCCGCCCGTTCGGCCCGTAGCCGCTCGAGAAGCTCTACCCCGACGAGGGCGACGGAAAGAAGCTGGCGAGCCGCCTTCAAGGCGTAAGGCGCGTTAGGACGTGCCCCCGCGTCCTTGTGCCCAAGCGCCCGGAGGTGCTCCTCGAGGGGGCCCGCTAACTCCACGGGGAGCGCGGCACGCAGCGCCTCGGGGAGCGCTAGATCGTCCTCGTCACGCGTGCCGCGCAAGAGGGCCTCCTTGGTCCAGGGGAGGTTCCCGACGAGCGTCTCGTAGAGGATGACCGCGGCTGCGTGCACGTCGGATGGCGGCAAGGCCTCTCCCCTCCGCTGTTCGGGAGCCATGTAGGCGACGGTCCCCTCGGGCCTGCCTGGTGCGGGAAGCCCGCCTGCGACAGTTCCGGGACCAAGGTGGGCGATGCCAAAGTCGCACAAGACGATCTCCGCGCCCGGCAGGCCTGGCTCGCGCCGAAACAGCAGGTTGGCAGGTTTCGGGTCGCGGTGCACCACCCCGCGGCCATGCGCCGCCGCAAGCGCCGACAGGAGCTCGACGTGGATGCGGAGCGCGCTCGGCACAGGGAGCTTGCCGTCTCGAAGGTGGCGGGCGAGCGTCCCACCTGCGCAAAGCTCCATGACGATCCGACGCTGCGCCTCATCGATGTCGTAAATCCCCACGATATGAGGATGGCGGAGCTGCGCGGCAATTCTCGCCTCGGAGAACAGCCGGGCGCGCGCTCCTTTGTGCCCCTTGCCTGCGAAATGAGGCGAAAGGACCTTGATCGCGACGTTGCGCCCGAGCTCATTGTCGCGGGCGAGGTACACCGTTCCCGTGCTGCCGCGCCCCAGCTCGCTTTGCAGGTGGTAGCGATGACGTGACGGTGAATCGTTCCCCGCCCTCGGGAGCGCTCGAACCGCTTCCGGGGCAGCGACGACTGCGCCACGCAGCTCTTCCCAGCGCGTTCGGGCATGGGGGTGACCCATGTCCAGGGCAAGGACCGACTCGAAGTGGCGCAGGGCGCGCGTCATGTCCCCCTCGGCCCGGAAGTGCTCGCCGAGGAGAAAATGGGCGCGTGGGGCATGGGCAAGCGACGAGGTGAGCGCCTCGAGGTGGGGGAGCGCCTCGCGCACCTCTCCTCGATCCCAGTGAAGCTCGGCAGCGCGCGCGCGCACGGCATCCCTGGCCTGAGAGGGAGGGATGGCAACAGCGAGCTTGCCCAACCACAAGGCGGCGAGCCGCTCGTGGCCGTCCTTGGCGAGCGAGTCGATTCGATCCCAAAGGTCGGCGATCGCCACGTCGGTTGCCGGCTTGCCACTCGCGATTTCCTCGACCCATCGCGAGAGCCAAGCCTCGATCGACGGGGCTGCCTCGGCCGCCGGAGGCGCTTGGCTCGGCGTGACGTCCGATGTGGGCAAGGATGCCGGAGGCTCCTTCTCCTCGCGCCCGAAAAGCCGCCTCCAGAAGCCCATTAGTCGACCACCACCTCGACGCCGTCTACCGACACGACGTCTTCCCGCACGAGCTGCGCTCGCCCGCCGGCGAGCTTCTCGCCGTTCAGGAGGAGCGGCATGCCTCGGCACGCGGCCAGGTAGGGTCTCCCGTCATCGAATTCAAGGGTCGCGTAAATACCTAGGATGGGAAACAGGTCCACGCGCGCCGAGGGTGGCAGCACAACGAGCTGGCAAGCGCTTTCGGCGCCACGGCCAATTTCCGCGCGGAAAAGATCTCGCGTCACGAGGAACGACAGCACGCAGTCCCCGCCGAGGGCGACCTCTCCACGGTCTCCGAGCCGCACGTCCCCCGCGATCGGGATGCCGCAGAGCCAGGTGCCGTGATGGGAGCCCTCGTCACGGATGAAGAACTCCGCCTCGCTTTCGCTGCCCGAGACCAGGCCCGAGACGACAACGATCGACGCGTGGTGACGCGACACGCTGGCGGAGCGGAGGACCAGATCGCAGCCCGGCTCACGCCCGAGCGTCACCTTGGCCTTGGCGCAGGCCAATAGGCGCACGCCCCCGCGTGCTCCGCGTAGCCCCACGCGGCCGGACGAGATGCGCCGTGATTCGAGGCGATCCAAGAGCCGCCGGTACTCGCCCTTCTCGACAGCCAAGGCACAGCACGTCCGGAGCGCATCGACCGCCATTACGCGGTCGCCTCCCGCGTGAGCGAGCTCATAGGTACGGAACGCGTCCCGAAGCTCGGTCGCCACGCGGCCCTGTTCTCTTATCCGTCCAAGGGTCCGTTCGAGCTGCTCAATGGCCCCCGCCTGCTCGTAGGCCCGTGCGGCCTGCTCGTCGTCGCCGAGGCGCTCCCATGCTTCACCCGCAGCCAAGGGATCCTCGATAAGCTGAAGCAGCATGGCCGCCTCGTGCACCGCATCCCGGTCCTTCTGGGTGGCCATCCCTTCGGCCTTGGCCCGCGCGAGGAGCGCCTCTGCGAGGGCGCGACATGTCCTCTTGTGCACGCTGCTCCCTTCTGGAGTCCATCTCAGGGCGTCGCGGAGGGCGGCGATCTCTTCCGACCGCGAAGCGAGCCGTTCGGCCCGCAAGAGGTGCATCTCGGCCACCTTTTGGCGCTCCCCGGCGAGTGCATAGCAGCGGGCTGCCAAAAGGTAGTCGGAGGCCGCCTCGGCTGCCACCGCCCGCCGGTAATCCGAGCTCAAGAGTCGACGCAGGATCGACACGTGTTCTTTCTTTCTACCATGCCCCTCGTGCTACATTTTTTCGTAATGCTCAAGCGGGTCGCCGTCGGCCAGAGCCGCTTCGCCACCCCGTTCGTGGCGTTGGATTCACGGGGAATCCTGCTCGGACGTCTCGGATTGCTCTTGTTCTCCTCCCTGGACGGGGTCATCGGGTGGCTGCGCCTCTATTCCGACGAGGCAAGCCTCGACGACCTGATTCCCGAGCTGAAGATCTTGCGCGTCCGCACGCCGGAGAAGAGCCAAGCCCATCTTCTTCTGTTCCCCGCCGCCTCGTCGCACGTCCTCGATCGGGCCGCGCGGATCTCCAAGATGTCGTCGGGCTCTCTGTTCACCGGTACCTCCCGGCACTTCGTCGCGTACCGGGATGAGCGTGCTCCCCATGGCTACGACGTGGACGAGCTCCCGGTGGCTCCGGATGGCGGCGGCGGCGCGGATTTCCTCCTCCATGCCCTCGAGGGCACACTCGTCTACGGGCGGGATTCGGCCTTGGATCTCCGCCAGATCGTGACCCGACTCTCGCTCCGGCGCGTGCCAAGGTCCGAGCGCTTGGATGCCGCGGGCCGATCCGAGCTCGTAATCACCGTCCCGCAGGGGATTTCCGGCGGAGTCATCCGCACTCTTTGGCGCAGCCAAGTACGCGCCGAGGCTGCACTCGTCACGCCCAAGAAGGAGAGCGCGCTGGCGAGGGACTCCGGGTCGGACCTGTTCCTCTTTAGGGTCTACGACCTGCCGTCGCGCGTGCTTGCGAGCTTCCGGCAAGTCCCGGGCATCTCGCTTTTTCGTCCGGTTCTTGGCCACGTTGGGGTAGAGGTCGGCTACGAGCATCCGTTGGAATTGACATCGTGCGCGTCCCTCTTCTCGCCCGAGTCGTTTTGCCTTTTTTGCGGTCCACCGCGCGGGATGCTCGAGATCCTGGGGCCGGTTGAGCTGTCGCGGGTGGAGCACCTGGCCGAGGTCCGCGTCCCCGTGGCGCCACCTTCGCAGGTCATGAGTGCCCAGCCCGCCCCGGGCATCGGCCTTGACCTGCGCCTTGTGTCCAGCGTGGCGGCACCACGAAAAACCAACGCGACGCTCGTGAGCTGGCGCGAGGCCCCGTGGCTAAAGAAGCTCGTGTACGCTTTACCGCCGCCCATGCTCCGGGGGCACCAAGTTGCCACCTGCGCGCATGGGATCCTCCTCTTGGCCAAGGAGGGAGTGGATGTCGTCCCCCTTGGCCAGCTCCTGTACGAGCTCATGCCTGGGATCCTGGTTCCCTTGGGGATGGAGCCGGTTCCGCGCGTGTCGCCCGAGGTCTTAGCCCAGGCCCTCGGGCACGAAGCAGGACGGCTGACCATTTTCGCCCATGGGGACACGCTCTTTCAAGTAGAGCGAGCGACCATCGTGCCCTTGGAACGAGGCATCTTGGCGAGCGTCGACGTGCCCCTCTCGGCCCACCGCGACAAGGCAGTGGTCATGTCGGCCGAGCACCCAAAGATCGTCAATGATCCTCTCGGTGGCTTCTCCCTATGGGGATTCCCCGCGCCGCCGAGTGGGGGCAAGACAGGGTGAGCGTCGCTTCGTTCATGGAGGGGTTCGTCTTGCCCCTCATTCGCGGTGGGGATGTTCACGTGGGCCGACCGATTCGCTACCGCGAGCTCGGCGAGTGGTGCGAGGAGCTGGCGTCTCCTGGAGCGCCCACCGCTCGGAACCCCTCGAGTCCCCTCGGCATGGTTTTCCGAGCTCAACGGGAGGTCGCTTCTCGCTGGATGATCCACCCCGAGGTGGCTCCTCTGGGGAGGAGCGAGCTGTCCATGCTGGCCGGGCTCCACAACGCCCTGTGCCTGGCTCATCCCGGACTTGGGGCGACGGACTCGCGGCCACGCCTGCGTGCGCGGCTCCGCGCGTCGTGCCTGGAGTTCCTCCGTGTTCCACGCCCCGCGAGCATCGGGCATTGGCTTGGTCGCCATGCCCTCCTTCACCGGCTGTGGCAGCTACGCCGCGCGGACACGAGGATCAGTTGGTGGACGGGGAGCGCGACGCTGCTTGGCGAGGAGCCGCCCGCCCGACTCCTCGCGTGGCCCAAGCTGCGCCGAGTCAGGCGCGAGACAACGAGCACGTCTCTCGCCGAGCTGATCCGTAAAGACGGGGTCCCCGAGGAGGTGATTCGCTCGCTCATCGCCGCGTCTCCTCTGACCGATCTCGTGACCAGCGCGCGAAAGGCCCCGACGTTTCGATTTTCGGCCGAGAACCTGGCGGTCCTGCGGGAGAAAGAGCTGGCCCGAGGCGTGGCTCACGCTTGGTTGGATGGAGCCAGCGCGGCGAGCCCCATCCATCTCGACAGCGCCGTGGCCGCCGCAGGAGCGCTCTCGCAGCTCCTCGAGTCCCGCGCGGCGGCCGCGGACCTGAGGCTGGCCGTTGCTTTTCTCAACCACCTCTTCGCGCTGGTCGCCATGGCCGAGGCTACTCTTGGCATCATCGGCGGTTCCCCGACCCTCTCGTGTCTCCTTTCGGACGTGCTTCCGAAGGGGCAGCATGACGACGCTCACAACAACGCGAGCCACGCGGACCCGAGGCCCTGGGACGACGTGCTCCTGCTCTTGGCTCTCCCGGACGCGGCGGCGCGCGTGGATCCGGTGCTCGCCTATCCTCCTGGAGTCGCCGACAACCCCGACTTGTCTCGAAGGTTCTCCTTCCACCGCCTCGTGGTGAGAAACACCCTTGGGGAGCTGGCGGTTGACCGAGTGACCATCCGCTTGGCCCGCGCATTGGGCATGGAGCCTCGGCGAGGCATTCCGGTTTCGGGCGGGTGTGATGCAGGATGATTGTTGGCGGTGGAGCTGAAGTTGAGAGCTCAGGCCACAATCATTGGCGATCACCCCCCCCTCTAGCGCCCCCAGGGTGTCGCCCCCAGGCTCGAGTTTTTTGGCAAGCTCAAGTAACATCCGCCTGTGGCTTCCAACGAAACGCTCCGCAAGATCATCTCGCTCCTTGCCGAGGCTTCGGCGATTGATCCAAAGACCGTGCGACCCGAGGGGCTACTGCGCGGTTACGGCATTGACTCGGTGCGCTTCATCGACCTCCTGGTGAGCATCGAGGAGAGCTTCGGCGTCTCCCTTCAAGACAGCGACTTCGTGGGCCTGGAGACGGTGCGCGACCTGGCCGACTTCCTCGAGTCCCGTGTCGGGACGGCCTGACATGGGGCTCGCGATCGGGCAGGCGTTCTGGCTGACGCTTGCGGTCACGCTCACCGGGGTCCTCCACATGGTGGTGGTCAAGATGGACCTCCTTAGCGTCTTCGCGGTCCCGCTCGATGGCGGGCGGCGAGCCTTTGGGGAGCGGATCTTTGGGGACAACAAGACCTGGCGCGGCGTGGTCGTCATGGTCTGTGGGTCAGCGCTCCTCGGGGCTGTCCAAGGACTTCTCGGCGGGCCCTGGGCGCGGTCTGCAGGGGTCGAGCCCATCGACTTCGCGCGCCTGGGCGGCGGCACCGGCGCGGCCGCGATGGCGCTCGGTTATCTCCAAGTCAACGCCGTGCTTGGCCTCGGCTATGTTCTAGGCGAGCTGCCCAACTCCTTCCTCAAGCGTCGGGTCGGCATTGCGCCAGGTAACACCGCGCAAAGCTCGGTTGGCAACGTCTTCTTCCTCATCGACCAGGCGGACAGCGTCTTGGCCGCATTGGGGCTGGTCATGCTCTTTTTTCCATACCCGTGGCGGACGTTCGCCTTAGGGATCATCTGCTTGACGGGGCTGCACCTGGTGCTCAACGCCGTGCTCTACCTGGGGAAGCTCCGAAGGAACCTGTAACATGAGCGAATCCATGGACGAGGATCGGCTTCGCGAGGCTTTTGGGCGGTACTTCAAGCCGCGCCTTCTTAGTCAGCTTCACGCCATCGGCATCGACAAGATCTACCATCGCGGCGCGGGCGATTCGCTCTTTCTCCGGGACGAAGAGGGGAGGGAGACCTGCGTGCTCGACCTCCTGGGCGGGTTCGGCGCCAACCTCTTTGGCCACAACCACCCGGAGCTCGTGGACCGCCTGCGCGAGTTGCTCGACGCTGGCAGGCCGTTCAACGCCCAGGCGAGCATGCGCGCCTCGGCGGCCGAGCTCGCCGAGCGCCTCTCGGAACGGATCGGCCGCTCCACCGGCCGCGAGTACGTGGTCACGTTCGCCAACTCGGGAGCAGAGGCGGTCGAGGCAGCGGTCAAGCATGCGGAGCTCGCGGCGACCGGGCGCATGGAGC
>JACQUZ010000015.1 GCA_016210055.1 Deltaproteobacteria bacterium
AGACGGTGCAAGGGACCGCTCGCAAGCTCGGCTACTTCGAGACAGTGGCCGGTGGGGTCGACTACGAGAAGGAGTACTATCGCCAGGTTGAGGAGATGACCGCCTCTCACCTGCGGGCGAGCTTGGAGAAATACCTCACGGCGTCCAACCTGACGGTCGCGGTCCTCTCACCCGAACCCACGTCAGGCGTGAATGCCGTGTCCGACGCCAAGCTGGAGGAGCTTCGTCAGCGACTGCTCTCTGCGACGCGCGAGGAGGAGCTGGCGTCCGCGGAGCGCTTTGCGAAAAAAGGGGCACTCCCGGGCGAAGATCAGGTCGTTCGCCGGATCCTGCCTGGCGGCATGAAGATCCTGGTCAAGCGGGATGCCTCGGTGCCAGTGGTCGCCATGCGGGCGGTCTGGGTGGGCGGCTTGCGCTATGAGGATGCCCGCGTGAACGGCGTGAACCACATGCTGGCTTCGCTCATCACCCGAGGCACCGCCACCCGCAGCGCCGAGGAGATCATGCGCGACGTCGAGGGGATGGCGGGTGCCATAGGTGGTTTCTCTGGGCGCAACTCTTTTGGCGCAAGGGTCGAGATGCTCGCCAAGAACTGGGAGCGCGGGCTGGAAATCCTCGCGGATTGCCTCCTGAATCCCGAGTTCCCAGAGGACGAGCTGGATAAGGAACGTCGCATCGTCCTCGATGAGCTCAGCGCCCAATCGGACAACCTCTCCACCATGGCCTTCCGGCTTTTCGCTGAGACCATGTACAAGAAGCACCCGTATCGCTTTGACCTGCTCGGCACTCCCTCCTCCATGGCAGGAATGACGCGCAGGACCCTCAAGGACTTCTACTCCCGTAACTATCCGCTCGGTGGCATGACGCTCGCCATTGTGGGAGACGTCGACCCCGCGCGCGCCATCGAGAAAGCGGCCGGCCTGTTCGGAGCAGAGCAGCCGTCGCGGGAGCCCCCTCCTGTCGCCAAGGAAGACCTGTGGGCTCGCCCCAAGGGAACCGTCGAGGTCTACAAGTTCCTGCAAAGACAGCAGGCACACATGGTCGTCGGGTTTCCCGGGACTACCCTCGATAACCCCAACCGCCATGCGCTCGAGGTCGTCTCCACGCTGCTCTCGGGCCAAGGTGGGCGCCTGTTTGTAGAGCTGAGGGACAAGAAGGGGCTCGCCTACCGAGTGAATGCTTTTTCCCTCGAAGGCATCGATCCCGGGTATTTTGCCGTCTACATCGCCTGTAGCCCCGAGAAGTTGCCGGTCGCGCTGGATGGGATTCGGGAAGAGCTACGAAAGATTGCGGAGGAACCCATCAACCCTGCAGAGCTCGATCGGGCCAAGAAATACCTGGTCGGATCCCATGAGATCTCGCTCCAGCGGCGCGCCGCGGTAGCGTCGACCTTGGCATTTCATGAGGCCTACGGCATGGGCTATGACGAGTACCTCCGCTATTCGGCCAAGATCTTGGCTATCGACGCCGCGGCGGTGCAGCGGGTGGCACGGGAGTACCTGGACTGGCAGCGCGCCGTGATCGCAACCGTCAAGCCCGAAGAGCTCACGCCAGGAGCCCGCCAGCGCGCTGAGGGGCCTTCAGGCAGCTCCAAGAGCGTGCCAAAGGATCCGGCTGCGAAGGCGTCACGCCGCGGACCGTCACCGGGAAAGCGTCCCTTTGTTCCTCCAAAACGGAAGTAGCCCTCGGGCATGTCCCGCGCGAGCTCAGCTGCCTTGCGAGTGAATCGAAGCCGAGTGCCGCCCATGCGCGCGGTGCTCGGACACGGGGACCTTGCCGCGAGCCTGGTGTTCATTTTCCCCCTCTTCCTCATCTACGAGGTGGGGGTTCTCTTTGCGCCCGCGCAAAACGGCGTGGACTTCATCTCTCGCCACGTTCTTTCGCTGCTCGGCAACAGCCGAGGACGCTACCTCCTCGTCCACGTGGCCATGGCGCTCGTCTTCATCGCGCTCGTGGCGTGGCTTCGCCACGTGCGGAAGATCGATCGGGGCCGTTTTCTCCCCATGCTTCTGGAATCGGCCATCTACGCGCTCACCCTTGGCTCCTTCATCCTGTTCGTCATGCGCAACCTCCTGGGGATCCAGCCGCTCGCAAGCGGTCCGGAGCTTGGGGCGGCGAGTGGCGTCATCCTGTCGATCGGCGCTGGCGTGCACGAGGAGCTGGTGTTCCGCCTGGGCCTGTGCGCCGGTGGCGCGGCGCTCTGCCGCCTCCTCGGGATGCGCCACTTCGTCGCGGTGGCGGCGGCGTTCCTTTTTTCATCGTCGGCCTTCTCACTCGTACATCACCTGGGCGTGTACGGCGATCCGTGGAGCTTCGCGGTCTTTGTCTACCGAACCCTCGCTGGGCTCGTATTCGCGTGCCTCTTTTATTTCCGTTCCCTTGCTCATGCGACATACACCCACGGGTTGTACGACCTTTACGTGCTAATCCTTACGTAATGCAGGGGACGACTATATTGCTTGTCGCCTTTTCGGGGGCGCTGGGATGCCTGTCGCGTTACGCGCTCGTAGGTACCGTTCAACGAGCCATCGGACCGGTCTTCCCGGCTGGGACCATGCTCGTGAACGTCACGGGCTCGCTGCTCATTGGCCTGGTCATGGCCATCTTTGCCGCCAGGGGGCAGGAAGGCTCCCCGGCGCGCATCGCTTTGACCGCTGGCTTCCTTGGCGGCTTCACGACATTCAGCTCCTTTTCTTTCGAGGCTTGGTCCCTCTTCGAGAAGCGCCAATTCGGTGCCTCGCTGCTCTACTTTGCCCTGACCAATGCCCTGTCCCTGGGTGGGTGCGCCGCCGGCGTCCTCTTCGGCCGCTTCGTGACGCGCTAGATCCCGCTAGATCCGTGGATTGACAGGAAAAGGACCTCTCGGATACCGTAGATAGGTACCTCTCGCGTCCAGACCAGAGGTGGGACGCGGGTGGCGAGTCCAACGTGCTGGAGAGAAGCTCTGACTGACGACGCCCCCAAGCGAAGGGAATCTCCGCGGGTAGAGGCGGCCTTTCGCGTGCGCTATTCAACATTGGACCAACTCGTCGTCGCGTATACCCAAGATCTGTCCAGGGGAGGGATGTTTCTGCGCACGCAGAAGTTCCTCCCCCTGAATGCCGTAGTGCGGCTCCACCTCGAGCTCCCGGAAGGAGGCGGGGAGATCAACGTGGTCGCCCGCGTCGTCTACGTCCGCGACGAGAAGGATGCCTCTTCGAGCAACAAGTCTCCTGGCATGGGGGTGCAGTTCTTGGACCTCGCTGGCGAGAGCTCCGAGCGAATCGAGAGCTTCATCGCCGAGAGGACAGCCATGGAGGCCGAGCGATCAGGTGCCCACCGCCTCGCACGACGGATTTCGGTGCTGGTCGTCGACGACAACGATGGCTACAGGGAGGCGGCGGCGGAGCCGTTCCGTGCCCGCGGTGATACGGTGCGCACGGCGATGGACGGACTTCAGGGGCTTGCCGCGTGCTTGAAAGAGCCTCCGGACGTGGTCCTTTCCGACGTGCAGATGCCGAGAATGGACGGATGGCAGCTCCTTCGGGTCATTCGGGCCCGTCCGAGCTTGGCGTCCATCCCGGTGATCTTCCTGACCACTCTCGCCGGCGAGGAGGAGCGCCTCAGAGGATACCAGCTAGGCGTTGACGACTACGTGGCCAAGCCCTACCGCTCCGACGAACTCGTGGCGCGGGTGGAGCGGGTCATGGCTCGGGCGCACAAGGGCAACCACGCCCTCGTCGAGAAGAAGACCCTGCGCGGTGACCTCGAACAGGTCGCGTTGCCGTCGGTCCTTACGTTTCTGGAGCTCGAGCGAAAAACAGGGGTGCTGTTCCTTGTCGGAGCCGAGCGGACAGCACGTCTTTTCCTGCGCGATGGCCGCCCCATGCGCGCTGAGATCGACTCGGCCGACGGCGAGAAGTCCCGAGATCTAGTTTGGGAGGTCCTTGCATGGCCCCATGGCCAGTTCGAGTTTGCCGCGCAGGATGTCGCATGCGACGACGAGATCCGCATGTCGGTGACGTCCCTCCTCCTTGAGCTCGCCCGTCGCGGCGACGAAGCGAATCGATGAGACCTTCGCGGCTAGTACCCCGCCAGGGTACTAATAACCCTTCGGCATCTTGCTGATATCGACTGAATCCAAGGCAAAACGGATCACCGCGCTCTTGTTCGCCTTGGTGTGGCCCCGGCGCTTCAGCTCGGCCACGAGCTCTTCAAGGCGAGCGATATCCTCGTTGTAAAGCGAGATGCACACGATCTTGTAGTGCGTGGGCTTCTCCTTCGGGGCCACGGGCTCTGGGGACAAGCGTCGCCCGCGGCCATAGAACTGCTCGCGAAGGATCGCTTCTGCTTCCCCAATTGGGTCATGTTCAATCAGCTTCGACATGCCATGCCACCGCGCTTGTCTATTGTGTTGTCGCACGTTGCCGCTTGGTGTTCCCCAAGGATCCAGTCGACAACGCGCTTGTAGTCCATTGCGCCGTTAGAATCAGGCGCATGCTCAAAGACCGTCTTGCGGTTCGCCGGCGCTTCCGCGAGCCGCGTGTTCTGCCGGATCGGCTCGAGGCACTTGTGCTTGAAGTGCCCTTTCAAGGTCTCGTACGCCTCACGTGCCAGCCGCGTGCGCCCATCGAAAAACGTGGGCAGGACCCCGGCGATGCGAACCGCATGGTGCAGGTGGCGCTCGATGTCCTTGATCGTTTGCAGCACCTGCTTGACACCTACCAGGGCGAGGTAGTCACAGGTCACCGGAATTACGACCTCGTCTGCATAGGTCAGGGCGTTTTGGTTGAGGAGGTTCAGCGATGGCCCGCAGTCCAAGATGACGTACCCGTATCGGCGGGTCACGTGGGTGAGGTTCAGCCGTTGAAGCATGACGCGGGCACGCACCTCGGGATCCTGGCGGGCCAGCCAGATTTCGGCCGCAGCAAGGGTCGCGTCGCTCGTAATGACGTCCAGTTGCTTTCGAACGGGAACCAGGACGACTTGGGGATCAGCACCCTCGACGAGCACGTGGTACAGGGTCCGCTCCCCCCGCACGCCGAGTGACGCCCCCACGTTCCCCTGGGCGTCGGTGTCCACGAGCAACACATCTTGCCCACGCTCGGCGAGCCCAGCCGCGACATTGATCGCCGTGGTCGTTTTCCCAGTCCCTCCCTTTTGGTTGAGTATCGCGATCCTTCTCGCCCGCTTGGCGCGAAAGCCCTCCTCCCCCAGGCCCCGCTTGCGGCATTCGAGGGTGCAGAAGTAGCGGCGTCCTCCTCCCTTATCCATGGGCAGCACCGCGATCTGGTACACGTAGGCTGGCCTGAACACCGTTCCGCACTGGGAGCAAGGCGTTTCCATAAGTTCTTATGAGGGGGCTTTCCACCTTGGGGGGCAACTTTTTTGGCTATTTTTCGTGCTATTCTCGGTTGCCCAGTCTACGCCTCGGCGGTAACCAACAGCATCGTGGCGACACGTGATTCCACGCGGAAAGGCCCGCGCGCCCGGCAAGGGAAGTCAGCCACCTCGACCGAGGGGAACGCGGCCGCGCGCGTGGCCGAGCTCGAGGAAGAGCTCCGCGCCGCTCAGAAGACCATTTCGGCGCTGATTGAGAAGGCCGAGCGAAACAGTGGCGTCGGGGACGCGATGGATCCCGAGAACACCGCGCGTCTCGAGCACCTGATCGCTGCCCGGACCCGGGAGCTCGAGGAGAAGACCGAAGCTCTCGAAGCCGCCAACAAGGAGCTACGGACCCTCACCCAGAACTTGGACCAGATGGTCCGCCAGCGGACACGTGCGCTGGCCGAGTCCGAAGCCCAGCATCGGCGCAAGAACTTGGAGCTGGACAGGCTCAATCGCATGAAGGGGGAGTTCATCGCCATCGCGGCCCATGAGCTCCGCACCCCCATGACGAGCATTGTTGGCTACTTAGACCTCATTGTCGCCGGCCACATGGGCGACCTTCCCGCCGAGCTCCGGCGCCCCATCTCGTCGATTCGTCGCAATGCGCACCGACTCAAGCGCCTAGTGGACGACATGTTCGACGCGAGCCGCCTGGAGAGTGGGCGCATCGCACTAAAGAGGATGTCCTGCTCTCTCGGTGTCGTGGTAATAGCCGTCGAGGAGGAGCTTCGTCCCCTCGCTGCCGAGAAGAGCCAGCGAATCGAGTGCAGGATATCCGACATCCCTCCGATCGACGCTGATCCGGACAAGATCCACCAGGTCGTCCTCAACCTGGTCGCCAATTCGATCAAGTACACCCCACCCGGAGGCGCGATCCGAGTGACGGTCGACCTGGAAGAGCCAGCAAGCTCGGACGGTCGTGCCCAGGCACGGCTGCGGGTGTGGGACAACGGCGCGGGGATCCCGCAGTCCCTGCGCGCGCGCATCTTCGAGCCGTTCAGCGACGTGAACGAGGCAAAGCACCACACGTCGGCTGGGCCCGACTCGGCGGGGCTCGGGCTTTTCATCGCCCGAGGAATCGTCGAGCTTCACGGCGGCTCGATCGTGGTGGATTCAGAAGAGGGAGCCTACTCGGAGTTCACGGTGCGACTGCCCCTCGTTGGCTAGGTCACCGCTCACTTCTTGGCCTTCGCCTTGGTTTTCTTCGCGGCAGACCTCTTGGGAGAAGCCTTCGAGGACTTGGCAGCCGGTGCGGGACGCGCCGCCTTTTTTGCTTCGGCAGCAGGCTTTTTTCCCGCTGGCTTTCCGTGGGAACCACCTTTCTTGGCGACCGCGGCCTTGGCACGCTCGGCATGCTTCGGCTTCACGGCGGGCTTCGCGGATGCACCCGCCTTCTCGAGCTCCTTTGCCTTTGCACCCTTGGGCTTGGCCGATTCCTTCGCCTGGGGCTCTTGTGCCTCCGCCACCTTGGCCTCCTTTGGGGAGGCCGCCTTGTCCTTCTTGGCCGCTGGCGAGTCCTCTTTTTTCGCCTGTCGGCCCTTGCCCTTCGCTTCTTTCACGTCCTCAGGGAGGGGCGGAGCGATGGCAATGGCCGGCATCTGAGCGGCGAGATCCGGGCGATTGTGCACGAGCATGCGGCGCTCGTCCTGGAACGTGATCTCGACCTTATTTTCCGATATCTCGGTGACAAAACCTATATTGAACTTCGGATGGAAAACGATTTCGCCCTCGCGATACTTCTCGCGGATTGAATACGCGCGCGCGTTTCGAAGCTGCCTGTCGCTGGTACGTGCCCGCGCTTCCTCCCACGTCGGCTTCTTCATCGCCGCGCGCTTCTTGGCCGCGATAGGCTCTGGGACCTCGTCGTCCACGTCCCCTCGCGGTTTCCTAAAGGTGTGGACGTCCCCACAAGGACTGCACTGGACTCGCCGTATTTCTTCTTCGTACTTGGTGATGACGGTGTGGGCAGTATCGGCCTTGCACTTGGGGCAAAAGGCCTCGATATCGGAGCCGACCTCGTCATTGTCTTCTTCGAAAATGAAGTCCATCTCAGCTCCCTGATCGAGTCCTCTGACGCAACTGCAAGCAGTCAGATTCCTTCAATTTTATCAAATCCCGTTGACTTGCCTGCACTCTTGTGTAGTCCAAAAAGGCTCTAACATAACTTGAGAAGGGCTGCAACTTCTCTGTTGGCCTCGCAGGCGTTATAGGATGTTCGAGCATGAAATCAGGCGCCGGATCACTGGCCAAGGAGCTCGCGTCGATTCGCGTGCTCGTCCCCGCAGTGATCGTCGCCGCGACTGCTCTGGCCTACTACAGCTATCGATATGCCCACGAGCTCGCACGGCGTGGCGAGCAGTCCATCATGGACACGAACCGCGACCTCGCCGAGGGCATGGTAAAGCGGATCGAGCAGCTCGTCGTCGACTCCGACCGGACCCTGTTCGAGCTCGTGGATCTGCGGAACCTCCGCGAATTCCCGCGTCGCTGGTCGGATATTGTGCGCCTATCCCCAGCCATCGAGAGCGCACTGATCCTCGACTCGGGGCTCCGGATTGTGCCCGATGGCTATGTGTCGAAGAAGCACTCCAAGGCGGAGGTCGAATTATTCCGCCGCCTATTTGAAAGGGAAATCCGACCCAAGCTGGATCTCGAGTCGCTGGCTCCGGATGAGCACAAGCACCTACATCGGGAATTCGACGGCCGCTATTACTTGATTTCGTATACCCGTCGAAACGTGGACGGGCGGCCGTACTACATAGCGCTCGAAGGTGACCTCGCGTACCTGGTCGGCGAAGTCTTCCCAGAGTCCTTCGCCGGTGTGGACGCTCGCCGCCTGTACCAAGTGATCGATGAGCACGACTGGGTCGTGTTCGGTCACCCGTTTGCCGGGATACCATCGAAGTATATGGTAACACTCACGTTTTCGAAGACCTTGTATAAGTGGCGCCTTCGCATGGCCCCCAGGGAAGCCCCTGTTCTCATGGCCAAGGAGTCCACGAGGCGTGCCTTTGACGTCGTCCTCATTGCCCTTTCGGCCATGACGGTCTTCGTGGGATTGGGCTTGCTTGCCATGACGGTGCGGAATGAACAGCGGGTAAGCCAGCTCAAGAGCGAGTTCATCGCCAACGTCTCGCACGAGCTCAAGACCCCTTTGTCGCTCATCCGCATGTTCGCCGAGCTCCTGGCGTCTGGCCGAACCAAAGGGCCCGAGTCGGCACGGGAGTACGCCGAGATCATCACCCGTGAGAGCGAGCGCTTGTCGCGCCTCATCGACAACGTGCTCGACTTCGCCCGCATCGAGCGGGGCAAGGTGGCCTACGAGTTCCGGGTGGGCGACTTGGCTGAGGTGGTGGCGCGGGGCCTCGATGTGTACCGCCACCGGCTTGAGCGAGAGGGGATGAAGCTGCAGGTGGCGATCCAGAGCAACCTGCCGCCCGTCATGATGGACGAAAATGCGATGACCCTGCTCCTCTTGAACCTCCTGGACAACGCCATCAAGTACGCTGCCGAGGGGAAGGAGCTCGCGGTTTCCGTCAGCACGAGTGACGAGCGTGTTCGTCTGTCCGTCAGGGACCGCGGCCCGGGAATCGATCCCCAAGAGGAAGATCGCATCTTCGAGCGCTTCTACAGGGCGAAGAACGTGAGAGGACGCCCGGTGAGAGGCTCCGGAATCGGCCTGTCGCTCGTCAAGCACATCGCCGAGGCTCATGGCGGTGGCGTGACTGTGGAGAGCGTGCAGTCGCCAGCAAGGGAAAAAGGAAGTACATTTACCGCCTGGTTGCCTGTATACGAAGCGCAGAACCCACAGGACTTGGGATCGTCCCTTTCGCCCAAGGAGGAGACGACCGCAGCATGAATCTCGTGCGTAAGAAGATCCTGATCATTGAAGACGAACCGGACATCGTTCGTGGGCTCCGGGATTCCCTTGAATTCGAAGGATTTGAGGTCATGAGCGCCGGTGAGGGGCGTGAAGGAGTGCGACTCGCCCGCGAAAAGGGGCCCGACTGCGTCGTCCTGGATCTCATGCTTCCGGACGTGAATGGCTATGTCGCATGCGAGGAGATCCGTGGCTTCAATGCCGTGGTGCCGATCATCATGCTCACCGCCCGCTCGCAAGAAGCCGACAAGATCCGCGGCCTCGAAGTCGGGGCAGACGATTACATGACAAAGCCGTTTTCCATTGGCGAACTGATCGCTAGGGTGAAGGCGATTTTCCGCCGCCTGAATCGATTGTCCGTCCAGGAAGAGCTGCTTCGCATTGGCAACTGCGAGGTGAACATCAAGAAACACACCCTCACCAAGGGGCGAAAGGCACATCCTCTCACGTTCTACGAGGTCGAGCTGCTCAAGCTCCTACATGAGCGGGCCGAGCAGCCCGTTTCGCGGGACGAGATCCTCGACAAGATCTGGGGGATCCAGGCATATCCAACCAACCGCACCGTGGATAATTTTATCGTCAAGCTGCGCCGCAAGGTCGAGGACGATCACAAGCAGCCCAAGCATATCCTCACGGTATATGGCTACGGGTACAAGCTCGCGCCCTAGGACTCTTCGCGCCTGCCCCGTCGCCGTCGGAAGCATAGGGGAACGGCCAGTCCGAGCAGGGCCCATCGCCACCCGAGGGCGCGTGAGGTCGCGCCTGCCCGAGGCGCGCCCGTCACATTGCACCATCCAGAATTGTCGTCTAGCGCCGGCTCGCATTTGCCCGGATCGCTGGCGATAGGGTAGATTCCGCAGAAACCGGCAATATCGTCCTTTTCGAGCGTGGCCTTCTTCGTTTCTGCGGACTCCGCAAAGTTGTACATCGTGGCGTCCTTCACCTCTGCGGGCAATGCGTCCACAGGAAAGCACGACGGGACGGCGACCCCCTTGTGGTCAGTCGGTCGCGTGCCGTTGCCGTCCCAGCACGTGTGATCGAGGCCGACCAGGTGCCCCACCTCGTGGGCGAGCGTGTTTGCGAGGTCCGAAATGCCGTCTCCTTGGCCGAGCGTTTGTCCATTGACCGCTACGGCGAAATGCACTGCGTTCATCTCGATGTCCGCGTCGAGCACGATGCCGTCGTCGGACGCCCCCGGCTTGTCGCGAAAGAACAGCGTTGTTATCGCCGCAGCCTGCGAATCGTAGCACTCCTCGGGCTTCTTGCTCGTCGCCGGGCGACACCAGGTGTTCTCGCGGAACTTGATTCGGTTGACGCCGTCAAAGCCCACCTCACCAGGGCTCGGCTCTTTGAGCACGAAGTTGAGATAGCTGCAGGCCATCGTGGCGGTCTCCCAGTGAGAGAGCACTTGCTGGACGACCTCGAACTCGCGAGTCCCCTCGATATCCGTCGTCCCTGGCTCGTCCGGAGTGACGTGGACGCACGACTTCGCCCAACGAAGGGGCGTCCCGGACTTCGTCCTCGTGCGCACGTAATTTACAAGCACAGGATCCCATCCAACGGGCATGCCTCCCACGCGAAGGTCAAACTGGACCATTCCGACGTCGCCCACCACACCGCCAGGAATTCGGATTGTCTCCACCCGGCCGTCGTCGCGCTCGATGGTCAACTCTGTATAAATGAAGTTCCGCGCCTCGTTCCAAGAGGTCCTCTCAGCCAGCACGTGGTCTGCCCGGGCACTTGCGAGGCACGAAAACCATGCGGCGAAGAAGGCTCCAAAAGAGAGGAATCGGATTGCCACGGTCGGGGGCTCCACTACCAACTTCATGCACATGGAGCACCAGTCTAGCACGCGAGCGGTCGCTCCCTCGGCTGATGAGCGCGCCTCTCTTTTTCCGCGCGCTGGGGTGTGATACACCCCACACCCATGTCCGTTCGCGTCAGAATTGCGCCATCGCCCACCGGAGACCCGCACGTCGGCACGGCCTACATCGCCTTGTTTAACTACTGCTTCGCAAGGAAGCACGGCGGTCAGTTCCTTCTTCGCATTGAAGACACCGACCGCACTCGTTCCACCCGCGAGAGTGAGGATGCCATCCTTCGAGCTCTTAGGTGGCTGGGCCTTTCCTGGGACGAGGGCCCAGATGTCGGCGGGCCGCATGGACCCTACCGCCAATCTGAGCGAGCAGACATCTATCGGGAGCACGCGGAAATGCTCCTATCGACGGGCCGTGCCTACCGGTGCTTCTGCACGGCCGAGCGCTTGAACCAGCTCAGAGAACAACAGAAGCGCGAGAAACGTCCGCCAGGTTACGACGGCCTGTGCCGAGGCATCGCCCCGTCGGAAAGCGCTCAGCGTGCGGCCTCAAGCGACGAGGCTCATGTCGTGCGTCTCGCCATGCCGCGTGAGGGCAAGACTTCCTTCAAGGACAACCTCAGGGGCGTTTTGGAATTCGACAACGTCCAAATCGACGACCAGGTGCTCCTCAAGTCGGACGGATTTCCGACCTATCACCTGGCCAACGTGGTGGACGACCACCTCATGAGGATCACGCACGTCATCCGTGCCGAAGAGTGGATTTCGTCGACGCCCAAGCATGTGGTTCTGTACGACGCCTTTGGCTGGACGGCGCCCGAGTGGATCCACATGCCGCTGCTCAGGAATCCGGACAAGTCCAAGATCTCCAAGCGCAAGAATCCCGTATCGCTCGACTACTACCGAGATGCGGGGGTTCTTCCCGAGGCGCTCGTGAACTTCCTCGGACTCATGGGCTGGTCAATCGGCGGTGACAAAGAGAGATTTGCGTTGGCTGAGATGATCGAGGGGTTTTCGTTCGACCGCGTGTCGCTCGGCGGGCCCGTCTTTGACCTCGAGAAACTGAACTGGCTGAACGGTCTCTACCTTCGCGACCTTTCGCCACGCCAGATTGTCAACCGCTTGCATGAGTGGCGGCTCACGGACGACAAGCTCGAGCGCGTGGCGGCCTTGGTTCGCGATCGCATCCGCCGCTTGGATGAGTTCGTGCCCTTGTCTGAGTTCTTTTTCTCCGGCGATCTCGACTACACGAAGGTCGTTGGCGATCTCGTCCCTAAAGGGAGGTCTCCCAAGGATACGGCGGACATCTTGTCCGACGTGGCGGACGAGTACGACGGGATCCGTGGCCCATTCGTGGCCGCTGCGCTCGAGCCTCAAACCCGAGCTCTTGGTGAGAAGAAGGGGTGGAAAACCAAGGAGCTCTTTATGACGCTGCGGATCGTGATGACTGGACGCACCGCGTCTCCACCATTGTTCGAGACCATGGAGGTCCTCGGAAGGGAGCTCGTGCGAAGGCGGATGCGGCTTGCCATTGATTTCCTTTCGCGCCAAAGGGGCTAGTGTCGGCTTCGTTTCTCAGGCGGCTGCTCCGACGGTGGCTTTGGGACCAATGGCAAGTGCTGTGGGACGAGGTGAAGCCACGGCCGCGCTTGGACCCCAAGCCCATGGTAGTCCTCTTGGTTACCGCCGTATCACTCACGCTGCAGGAGTATTGGGGGGACAGGCAAACCTTCCGCGACTTGGTGCCCCCTGGAACGTTCCCTTTTTCGGCATATTGGGAGCTGGCTTCGTTCGGCTGGTGGTCTGGGTTTCGCGTGGTGGGCTACCTCGTCGTACCAATGATTGCGATCGCCGCGATGCCGGGCGAGCGCGTCCGCGATTACGGGCTTTCCTTTAAGGGATTTCGCAAGCACGCCTGGATATACGTCGTTCTGTATCTGCTCGTGCTTCCCGCCGTCCTTGCGGCCTCATGCACCCGGCCTTTTCAATACACGTACCCGTTTTACAAGCTTGCGAGTCGCTCGCTCTTGGACTTCCTAGCCTGGGAACTCCTCTATGGCCTCCAGTTCTTGTCGCTCGAGTTCTTTTTTAGAGGATTCATCTTGTTTGGACTCCGGCCATCCCTTGGACCCCACGCCATTTGGGTCATGTGTGTCCCTTACTGCATGATTCACTATGGCAAGCCGATGGCCGAGACCCTTGGGGCAATCGTCGCGGGGCTCGTGCTCGGCACGCTCAGCCTTCGCACGCGATCGATTTGGTGCGGAGTCCTTGTTCACGTCAGCGTGGCATTAACCATGGACCTCCTGGCACTGCCGCATTGCAGGAGCCATGGGCGCTGCCCCTGACGCGCTGCGTTATACAATTTAGTACGCAAATTTACAATCTGGTGACAATTAGCGCGCTCCGGGCGGCGTAAAACCTCACCATTGAATAGCTCCGGAGCGCTACCCCATGTCGCTCGCTTCTTTCTTGATCTTCGCGTACTTGCTTGTCCTCTTGCTGCTGGCTGTCTATGGGTTCCACCGTAGCCAGCTCGTTTACCTGTACTTCAAGTACAGGAAACGCATCCCGAAACCGCTCGGGCGCTTCGTTGAGAAGCCCCGTGTGACAGTTCAGCTCCCACTCTTCAATGAAATGTACGTTGTCGAGCGACTTCTCGACGCCGTAGCCCAAATCAAGTGGCCGCGCGACCGTCTTGAGATTCAGGTTCTCGACGACTCGACCGACGAGACAGTGGAGATCGCTCGGCGCAAGGTCCAGGAACTCCGCGCTCGAGGACTGGATGTGAAGTACATTCACCGCACCGACAGAACTGGCTTCAAGGCCGGCGCACTGGAAAACGGTCTCAAGCACGCTCGCGGGGAGTTCGTACTTGTGTTCGACGCCGACTTCCTCCCGGGCCCCGACATTCTTCTCCGCACCATCGACTTCTTTACCGACCCCAGGGTCGGCATGGTGCAGACCCGCTGGGAGCACGTAAACCGGAACTACAACCTGCTCACGGAAACCCAGGCCCTGATGCTCGACGGTCATTTTGTGGTGGAGCACGGAGCGAGGTACCGCTCGGGACGATTCTTCAACTTCAATGGCACGGCCGGGATATGGCGGCGCAAGGCGATTGAGCGTGCCGGCGGGTGGGATCACGACACGCTCACCGAGGACATGGATCTTTCTTATCGCGCCCAACTCAAAGGGTGGCGTTTCGTTTACGTGCCGAACATCGCGGCGCCCGCCGAGCTCCCGGTCGAGATGAATTCGTTCAAGTCGCAGCAGTTCCGATGGGCCAAGGGCTCAATTCAAGTAGCGAAGAAGCTCCTTCCAACGATCCTTAAGTCAGATGCGCCTTTTTCAGTGAAGTGCGAGGCGTTTTTTCACCTCACGAACAACTTCGCCTATCCGCTCATGATGTTGCTCTGCGTCCTTCTCTTACCCAACCTGGTGGTGCGCACGCAGCATGGGATCCGCGAGGTGCTTCTGATCGATCTCCCGCTTTTCTTCGGCACCACCTTGTCTATAGCGTCGTTCTACATCGTCTCTCAGGTTGAGATTGGTCGCAGCGCTTGGTCTGCGATCAAGCGACTGCCGCTGGTCATGGCGACAGGCATCGGGTTATGCGTCAACCAAGCTCGCGCCGTCGTCGAGGGGATCGTAGGCAAGGAGAGCGGTGAGTTCGTGCGAACGCCGAAGCACGGAGTCATGGGGAAGTTCGAAACCTGGACTGCCAAGAAGTATCGCGGCGTGAGGACCTTCGTTCCTTACGTGGAGATTGCATTCGCCCTCTATTACGTGGGCGCTATCTACGTGGCGGCCAAGTACCAGCATTACCTGACCCTGCCGTTCCTGTTCCTTTTTGCTAGCGGGTTTGCCTATGTCGGCGTTACTTCGCTGATAGGCGACAAGCTTGCCGGCGCCAGCACGAAGAAAGCCCGACCGAGCGACGTGCCAGAGCTGCAGCCGGTGCTCGGGCAGCTCCGCGGATGACGAGTCAGTTCCGTCCGCCCGCAGCAGTCACCGGATGCGCGAGATCGATTTCGATTTCGCTCGGCTTGCCTTGATTCCCTGCCAGGTCGACGACCCGAACCCCAATCTTTAAGCTTGTTCGTTTTTCTGGAAAACGGAAGTTTGCTGGAGTGCACTGTGACTGATGCCCCAGGGAAATGTGCCCAGACCAATCCCTGAGGATCATGAGTGGTGGCTTTGAGAAGTCCACCTGTCCGTTCTCGTCGCTTGCCCATATTTCGTACGACAAGGCGCTCGATTTAGATTCTGGGTCGGTTGCTTTGCTCGTCACCAGAGTTGCGTAGGGGGATCCCGTCGAGCAGTTGCAGCAGGTCGCTGGAAGTTGGAAGAAGGTCGCCTTCACCAGCCCTTCCCAGGATGGGGGCGTCGTGTCCGGCTCGCCTCCAGTCGAGAACTCCCCGATGGCCGTTTCCTTGCCGCCGGAGTGCAAGACCAACACCTCATACCTCGTCAACGGAGCTAGAGGTGCGTCCGGCACGAGCTCTGCCATCCTGAAATCGGCCGATTGGAAATCACGGCGTTCTGATTTGACGACGACTGGCGCGCGCGGAGCGCCTTTTGCCAGCTTTTCCCTAATCAAAACCTTGTCGGACTTCGCCTCTCTCGGGAAGGTAATCCGCACGCGAGTGTTGAGCGGTGCCATGTCGAGCGCGCTCGGCTCTACCTTAAACCCTGGCATAGCGCACGAGCAGGCACTTGCTTGCCTCTCGATGGCAAGGGAACCAATCCACAGGAAAGCGGGAAACCAGAATCGCACCTGAGAAGTGTACTTGAGGTCACTGCCCGAGCAAGGGAGCCTTTGAGCTCCGCGGGCTATTGCCTCGGAGCTTCCCTCTAGAAAAAAAGCGGCCTGCGCTATGCGGGCGCAGGCCGCCAAGGTTTGAAAACCCCCGCCAAGGCCGATGGAGAGATATTCTAAACCCCTACATTCGTAGGTGGGCTCCGCAAGTAGCCGTTATGGGCTTCCCGACGGGCGGGCGTGCGCGCCACGACCAGCGGCGGATCCCTGGTTTAGCCATCGTAGGGAAAAGAAAATGTCCTCCTATCGTACCCAGCAGTCGGGCCTTCGCTACTCAGATTAGCTCCGTGGCGACGGAGCGTCAATGGCGAGGCAGGAAAATGGCGGAGGAATCTTAAACACGCCACTGCTGGCGCTTGCTACCGCGGCGCGGCAGGAACGAGCGATTCGGGCCCTCGCTCCGGCGGCTCATGGTCTCGCCAATCCCCACCACGACCGCCCTGAATGGCGGTCGAAAGAGCACCTCTCTTCATGAGGTCCACCTTCGCCAGCACGGCGTCTCCGCGAAATTCCACTGGGGTCATGTGGATGCCCGAATCCATTCGAATGGCGTCGCACGGACACGCCTCGACACATAGACCGCACACGACGCAGCGCAATTCGTCTATCTCAAATCGCTCGGGGAACTTCTCGTTTGAGTCGGCTCGCTCGCCAGGGATGATCGTGATGCAGTGCGCCGGGCAGACCGTTGGGCACATCATGCATGCGACGCACCGCACGCTGTCGTCCTGACGACGCATGAGGCGGTGGAGACCGCGGTATCGTGGCGGGTACACGCATTTCTCGTCGGGGTATTGGATGGTCTGCGTTTGCTCGCGGCGGGTCACGTTTCCGAAGAAATGCCTAACTGTGATTCCCAGCCCTTTGATGATCGCGGGCAAGAACGTTCGCTCGATACCCAGTGGACCTCGCTCCATGACTACGGTGCGGACCTTCGGATTCTTCTCAGACAGCCGGAGGACGCGTGGTCCACCTGCAGGCTTCTGCTCGTGAGCATGTTCAGGGTGCGCCATTGATTACCTCTCTAGCCAAAGCACTACGGCCGCCGTGAGCATGATGTTGGCAAGCGAAATCGGCAGGAGTTTTTTCCACCCGAGATCCAGGAGCTTGTCCGGGCGAAATCGCGGAAGCGACCAGCGAACGAGCAGCTGGAACCAGCAGAAGAACAGCACTTTTGCGCCCCATGCGAGTAGCTGGAGGACCACGACGCCCCAGTGTGGCATCCGCAGGACAAAGTCACCGAAATGGAACCCGTCCACGTGCAGCGCGGGCACGTGGTAGCCGCCGAAGAACACGGTGACCAAGATCGCCGACGCGAAGATGACCTCGATGAACTCCGCAAGGTAGAACATGCCGAAGCGCATCCCCGAGTATTCGATGAAATAGCCTATGATCTCTGACTCGCCTTCCGGCAGGTCAAACGGCGTGCGCTTGGTCTCTGCAATCGCCGCCGTGAAGAAGAGGATGAGCGCGAGAGGCTGAACCATAAAGCCCCAATGAAGCGGATTTGAGCCCTGCCAATCGACGATCGCGCCTGGCTCGAGCGTTCCGGTCACGAGGAACATGCCGAGAATTGCCAGTCCCATGGCTACTTCATAGGAAAGCATCTGCGATGCGGCTCGCAGGCCTCCGAGGAGTGCCCACTTGTTATAGCTTGCCCAGCCAGCGAGGGCCGTTCCGTAATTGGCGATGGACGCGACTGCGAAGTAAAAGACCAGGCCAAATTCTGCCTTGAAGACCTGCAGGGGCTCGCCCCCAGAGGGCAGATTTCCCGGGTCTAGAACCCGTCCGAGCTGTGATGGATAGATGGTTGGTCCGAACGGAATAATGGCAAGGGCGATCATCACCGGGGCCATGGCGAGGATGGGGCCCAAGGCAAACAGGAAGCGGTGCGCGCGTCCGGGGATGAAGTCTTCCTTGAAAATCATCTTCAGGGCGTCGGCCAGGAAGTGGAATAGCCCCCACGCCCTAAACCGGCCTATGTTCGCACGGTTTGGCCCGAGGCGGTCCTGCATCATCGCGCTCTGCCTTCGTTCCGCCCAGGTCAAGATGGACGCAACGGGCATAACAAACACGAACGCCAGCGCTAGCCACTTGACCGTCGCGAGGAGGATAATCATCCAGGTTGAGTCCATTCCGAGTCCCTTTCCGTGTCCGCCTGGAACCCGTGGCTAGCCTCGGGTTCCAGCAAAGCGCAGCTGAACAAGAGGAGCTTCCTTCCCCCATTCAGCTCCGGCGAAGGCAGTGACTTTCGAGGTCATTTCGAGGAACACAGCGCGTGGACTGGGGAATTCGAGGGTCGCGCCCAGCTTTCGACCGAGGCGTGCGGCGATCTCCCAAGCTGGCAGCGCCTGGCCCGCTGGTGGAAACGCCGCCCGAACCCGCTGAACCCTTCCCTCACGATTCGTTATCGTGCCGTGTACTTCGGCCCAGTCCGCCGCGGGGAGCACCACGTGCGCCAGGGGAGCCAACCCCTGCTCGTGTGCCGCAATGACGACCAGTGCGTCGAGCGCCCGAACTTTTTCCAGGACCTCGTCGGAAAGGGGAGCGTCCGCCCCGAGCACCAGCAAGCCACGGAGAGAACCGTCGGCGAGGTCCTTCTCGAGCACCGACAACCCAGCGGCGGGTCCGCCTGCAGCGGCGAGGGCACCCTTGGTGTTGGGATTGACGTCGGCAGACCGCAGGATCTTGTCTTCACGGTCTCGTACGGGCTTCTTGCCCACGACGTAAAGACGATCGAGTCCGAGGAAGTCCCGGGCCATGCGGGCGAGGACGAAGTTGTCCTCGTTTCCATGCCTGGGCGAGAGCACGACGCCGAGGGCGTCACGGCTCTTGTCGAGCACCGACTTGAGCTTCTCGGCCGCGGCTGAAAGCGCCCGCTCCCACGTCGAAGGGAGCCCGTCTACGACCGGAGCCGCGAGTCGACCTGCGTGCACGCTCTTGTACGTGAAGCGTCCTTCGTCGCACATCCAGTACTTGTTGACCTGGTGATTCTCCCGCGGGGCGAGGCGATAGATCTTGCCCTCCTGGTGGTGGATCTCGATGTTGCACCCCGTCGAACACCCGTGGCAGACCGACGGCGTCATCATGAGCTCCCAGGCTCGGAGGGTGAAGCGGAAGTCCTTCGCGGTGAGCGCGCCGACCGGGCACACGTCGACGGTGTTGAGCGAGTAGGGATTGTCGAGCCTCTGACCCGGCGCCGTGCTGATGACTTCACGATCACCCCGACGAGTCATGTCGAGCTGATGTTGGCCGGCCACCTCGTCGCAGACACGGATGCAACGCGAGCACAGGATGCAGCGCTCTGCATCCAGCATGATCTGTGGTCCAACATCCACGCGCTTGGGCTTGTGCACCTTTTCGTTGGACGAGCGTGATGGCTGTGCATCCCAATCGAAGTAGTGCTTCTGCAGCGTGCACTCGCCCGCCTTGTCGCAGATGGGGCAGTCCACCGGATGGTTTACCAGCGTGAACTCAAGCATCTGCTGTCGGGCGACTTTTACCTTGTCCGATTTCTGGCTGAGCACCTTCATCCCATCGGTCGCAACGACCTGGCACGAGGGGGCGAGCTTTGGCTGTCCGACTATCTCAACCAGGCATTGGCGGCACGAGGCGGCGACGGAAAGCCCAGGGTGGTAGCAGAAGTAACTTATGTTGATCTTCAGCTTGCGGGCCGCTTCGAGGACATTCGTTCCCTTGGGGACCGTGACCTCTTGTCCGTCGATTGTAAGCGTGACCGTATCGCTCATGAGCTTTACTCACTTGATGATGGTCGGAGAACGCTGGCTATCGCTCGCACTCCCCGGCGATGTAATTCAGCATTCCGAAGGTCGGAACCACGTCGGAAACAAGGCCACCCCTAATCTGCTCGGGAACCGATTGCATGATGGCGTAGCAGGGGGCACGGACATGGCACTTGTACGGCCTGCCGGTGCTGTCGGCGACGATATAGAAACCGAGCTCACCGTTCGCACCCTCGGTGTAGCCGTACACTTCGCCTGAAGGGACCTTGATGCCATCCATCACCAGCTTGAAGTGCTGGATCATGCCCTCGATGGTGTTATAGACCTCGGCCTTAGGGGGTAGGGTGACGCGCCGATCGTCGATGAGGATCGGACCCGGTGGGATCTGGTCAATGACCTGATGGAGAATTCGAATTGATTGGCGAATCTCCTCCATTCGTACCAGGTACCGATCGTAGTTATCACCCCGCGTTCCGACGGGGACGTCAAACTCCAATCGGTCGTAGACCAAGTAAGGATGGTCCTTGCGCACGTCGTAGTCGACGCCTGTCGATCGCAGGCACGGGCCCGTCCATCCGTCCGCGATTGCTGATTCCGCGCCATAGACGCCCACCCCTTCCATTCGCTCGCGGAAGATACGATTCTTGGTGAGAAGCCCGTCGAACTCTGAGAGCGGTTTTTCGAGCTTGTTCAGAGTGTCTCGAAGTTTTTCCCGAAAGCCCGGCGTGAGGTCAGAGACGACGCCCCCGATCCGGACATAGCTGTGTGTCAAGCGAGCGCCTGTTAGCTCCTCGTTGAGGTTCCAGATCCAGTCGCGGCACTTGAGCATGTACAAGAATGCCGTGAACGCCCCAAGCTCCATGGCCGATGCACCCAAGCACGTCAGGTGATCGGTGATCCGCGACATCTCGCCGATCATGACCCTGATGTATTGGGCGCGTTCTGGGATGGCCTTGTCGATCCCGAGCGCTTTCTCTACAGCGAGGGCATATCCAACGTTATTGAGGAGCGGAGAAACGTAGTTGAGTCGGTCGGTATACGGGAAGATCTGCGTGTACGTTGCGTATTCCGACTCCTTCTCGAAACACCGGTGCATGTATCCGAGCTCGATGTCGGCATCGCGCACCCGCTCTCCGTCGAGGGTGAGGACCATGCGGACCGTACCGTGCATGGCGGGATGCGACGGCCCCATGTTGATTTTCATTTCTTCTGTCGGAAGCCGGATCTCCTCCGGATCCTCGGCGTTCTTCTGACCCAGCACAATTCGACGCACGTCCATCAGCCCACCCCCTCCCGTCGCACGAGTGGCTGACGCTTTTCCTTGGGGTAGTCCTTGCGAAGCGGGTGGCCCACGAAGCTTTCATACATGAACAAGCGACGTGGATCTGGATGCCCCTCGAACTTGATGCCGTACATGTCCCAAGCCTCGCGCTCGAACCAGCAAAAGCCCGGGTAGATGGACACCGATGAGTGCACCCGTGGATCCTCCTCTGGGACGTCACACTTGATTCGAACTCGATGCCTTTGTGAAACGGAATAGAGGTGGTAGACCACCTGGAATCGGGGCACTCGGCCTCGGGCCAGCCAATCGATCGCGGTCATGTCCACCGGCATGTTCAACGCGAGCTCCGGGTCGTCACGCAGAAACTGGAGAACCTCCACAATCCTCTCTCTGGCGACGAGCGCCGTGTCGTCTCCTCGGTAGCTATGGGTCTCGTTTACGGCATCGCCGAAGCGTTCCTTGAGCCGGGCCAGTATTTTTTCACTCATGGCGATTCCTAGCTTGGCTACCTGGACGATTGCTGCTCGTGCAGGATACGAAGCTGGCTATGGCTTTGCTTCTTTTGGATTTTCTCCTGGAGAAGCATGAGCCCGTCGAGAACCTGCTCGGGCCGAGGAGGACACCCGGGAATGTACACGTCAATCGGGATGACCTGGTCGGCGCCCGGCATGGTGTTGTAGTTCTGATAAAAACCACCACTGCAGGCACAAACACCAAATGCGATGGCCCACTTGGGTTCTGCCATTTGCTCGTATACCCGCTTGAGCACCGGTCCCATTTTTTCGGTGATCGTTCCCACGATGAGGATGAGGTCGGACTGTCGTGGAGAGAAACGCGGGAACTCTGCACCAAAGCGAGCTATGTCGTACCGCGGGCCCGCGGTGGACATGTACTCCATGCCGCAGCATGCGGTCACGAACGGGTACGTGAACAGCGAGTACTTGCGTGCCCAATTGATGGCATCAGCGACTCGGGTTGTCGTGAACTCTAGTCCCATCCGATTGCCTTCTTTTTCCAAACGTAGGACAGCGCTACCACCAGGACTGCGACGAAAATGGCCATTTCGACAAAACCGAACAAGGACACGCCGCCAGTCGCCGTGCGGGAGAGCTCGCGGAAATTGACCACCCACGGGTACATGAATGCCGTTTCCACGTCGAACACGAGGAACAGGATCGCCACGTGATAGAACTTGACTGAGAAGCGAGCTCGTGGCGATCCGATGGGTTCCGAACCGCATTCGAAGGGTTGGAGTTTTTCGGGACTCACCCGCTTGGGGCCGAGAAATGCAGCGGCAGCGGTGAGCGCTCCGGCAAAACCGACGGCGAAGACGATGGCGAGTGCAGCTGGGATGTAGGTTTGGAGCGGCACAGTGGGCCTCCAAAATTTGGGCCATTCTATACAGCTGCGATGGCCGGAGGTCAACGGCGTCGTGTGCTCTTTGCACAGGCGTGCGGCAAGGATTCAAGCGACGCGCGTGCCAGCTAGAGGCCCTGCTGGGCGTTTCGGAGAGCGTCCTCGAAGGAGAAGAGCATCTGTTCGTCGATGTCAACCAGATAGATGGTGTTCGGCTTGCCCTGCTTGTGTGCGCGCAGCTCATCTACCATGGCACGGGCCGCTTCGTCCTGGTCTACTCCACCCACTCCCGTGCCCAGTCCCGACATGGCAATGGTGTCAAAGCCGTGCACCGCCGCAGCGATGAGCGCCGCTCGCGTCGCACGACGGACGTTCTCGACTCCGATTCTCAGTCCGGGCTCGTCCATGGTGGGCGCGTGAATCACCGCTTTGGTGTGGAGGCGCCCAGCGGTGGTCACCACCGCGGCGCCCACGGCGATAGGAGCGCAGGCCATGGCTTCCTGTTGGATCTTTTCGCCGCCACGGCGCCTTATCGCCGCGGAGACTCCGCCTCCCATGATGCCAAGGGAGTTGGCTGGGTTAACGATGGCGTCCACCGGCATGAGCGTGATGTCGGCTTTCGCCACGTGCACTTGCATGGTAGCTCCGAGCGCAAAAGTATCATTCCTTACAATTTCGAGCAAGAAATTCGAGCGTTAGAACGACTTCCCACCAGGTCGTTGCCCCGAGCATGCTTGCCCAGAAGGGGAGAAGAGGCGCAGTGCGAGGCCCTGTTTGGGCGGTCTCCTGCATGGAAGGAAGGTGAAGCTCTATCGTGACGACGCTTACTAGCAGCTAAAGACCTTGTCCAGCTCTTTTTCTACCCGCTGTTCGGTCCAATTCCTCGCGATTGAGACCTCCTTCACGATGAGGCTCTTCGCGGTATCAAGCATGCGGCGTTCGCCAAAACTGAGTGTCTTGGTGCTCTTGAGGTGATAAAGATCCCTAAAAACTTCGGCTACTTCGTAAAGAGAACCGGTCTTAATCTTTTCCATGAAGCCGCGATATCGTCGGTTCCACGTCTGCTTGTCCATGCGGATTTCTTTTTCCCGCAGGATGCCGAAGATATCGTCAACTTCCTCGTCAGAGGCGACTTTTCGGAGGCCGACCTGGTGCGCCTTATCGGTCGGGACGAGAATTCGCATATCGCTGTCCAGAATACGAAGGAGATAAAAAGAGGTCAGTCTTCCACCTATTTCCTTGGTCTCGATGCCAACGACCTCTGCTACCCCTTGCGCTGGATAGACTGCCTTGTCCCCGACCTGAAATTGCAGCATCGACTGTAACCTCCCACTCGGTGGGTTGAGATAGACCACCGAGCGTTTGTTCGGTAAGCAATCGGCAGGCCAGTTGTACTCGCGGAGTTTTTTTTGGTTTAATTTTAGGTTGTTGCCTGCGTTTCCGGGGGTTCGATGAGAAGAGTTGAGTGTGTCATGTTGTCTCGACCGCCACGCGCATGACACCGCTATTTCTGGAAAAATCGTTGCAACTGGAGCCGCTTAGCTCGCTTTTGGCAAGAATTGCCAGCATGGCCACTCGGGTTTCAGTCGGGGAATATAGACCCTGTGAATGATTTGCATTCTATTGCAGGTCCACGTCGTCGATACGCCATTCGCCCGCCTCGCGAAGAAGCGTCACTTTCCAACGAAGCCGCCCATCCGACCAGCGGAGAAACGCCCTGTCTCCTGATATTTCCACCTCACCAGGGGCGTGCTCCTTAAGCCCCTTAATGAATGAATCGAGGGCCTGATGTAATCCCTCTCTTCGGCGACTGGTCAAAATGCGCACAAGGGCATCGAAATTCCGTGTTTCCAATGCACTCGCCAGGAATCGAAGGGCATCTTCCGGCCCCGAGGCGTGGAGAGACGAGAGAAGCGGAGCTTCGATTCGCCAGCCCGCCTCCTCGCGCACGAGGGACACCGTCTTTCCGTCTCCAAGCGTTACCGTAGCCCACTCCCTAATGCCTCCTGGCCCCTCGACCGCACGCTCTACTTGATCCGCCTGGGCGGCCCGTTCCTGTTGCGTGTCACGCCAACGAAGTGACAGATCCCCGCGCGCGAGCTCACTACTTGCCCTTGCGCTAAGGAGTGCTCGCGAAGAATCCGGATTCTCACGGCGAACCGATTCGGCCCAGGCTTTGGCGGTTACTCGCGGGGAACCCGCAGGTGTGGGTGATGCCAGGCGACCGCAAGCGGATAGGAGCCAGGAAACCGCCAGAAGCATCATGCGTGCGCGTCCCATGGTACCAGTCTAGCCCGTGCCGCGCGCGCGAGAAGCTGGAACACGCGGAGCAAGGCGGGGGACTAGGGCAGCGGAGGTTCTTTGGCTGGGTGCCGCCGAAAAATACGAAGCCCCCCGACCACCATGATCGGGGGGCCCCACCGCAGAGCGTGGCCGTCCGTTGTGTCGCCTGCGGCGGCTCTTGCCCAGAGCGGTAGCCAGAAACATGCCATGCGTGGATTGTTTAGTGAATACGATAGGTTGTCTCTATGTTCGTGCCGAGGTGTGAAGAGAAGTTGGCGACCACATTGTGAATTGGTCACATGGGTGGTCCATCGCCGCGCTGAAGGATGGTGTCCCGCAGCAAGCGGTCGTCCTTTTGTGGATAGTCGAGAGTGAAGTGGAGACCACGCGATTCCTTTCGGCGCCTGGCCGATTCGATGATGAGGTGAGCGACCAGCGCGATATTTCGGAGCTCGATGAGATCGCCTGTGATTTTGAAGTTCCAATAGTACTCGCGGATTTCTTCGCGCACGAGCTCGATGCGGCGCCGTGCGCGTTCCAATCGCTTGTCAGTGCGGACGATTCCCACGTAGCTCCACATGAGGCGTCGGATCTCATCCCAGTTCTGCGTCACCACGATGGCGTCGTCCGAGTCGGTAGCCGCTCCCGAAGTCCAGGTGGGCGTCCAAGGCGGGCGGATCCCCTTGGTATCCTTGGCATCGGTGGCCGCTCTGTCTGCGAACACCAGTGCCTCCAGAAGGGAATTGGAGGCGAGTCGACATGCGCCGTGGAGTCCTGTCATGGCGGCCTCGCCTACCGCATAGAGGTTGCGGATGTTCGTGCGACCGCGATCGTCGGTGACCACGCCTCCGCAGGCGTAGTGCGCTGCAGGAACTACGGGTATTGGTTGGCGCGTGATGTCGATCCCATATTCTAAGCAGCGCGAATGAATGTTAGGGAAGCGCTGGCGCAGGAAGTCGGGCGGAAGATGGGCCATGTCGAGCACGACGTAGTCGTCGCCCGTTCGCTTGAGCTCGTTGTCGATGGCACGAGCTACGATGTCGCGGGAAGCGAGCGACTTCATCGGATGGTATCGTTCCATGAAGGACTGGCCGTCCTGAAGGCGAAGGATTCCCCCTTCCCCACGGAGAGCCTCGCTGATCAAGAAGGCCTTCGCGCTTGGGTGGTAGAGGCACGTGGGGTGAAACTGAATGAACTCCATGTTCCCGATCCGGGCGCC
>JACQUZ010000150.1 GCA_016210055.1 Deltaproteobacteria bacterium
CTCTTTGAACCGACCGGCCGCTTTCCCATGGCGACCGAGTTCCATGTCGAAGTTCCTTCTGGTACGAAGTCGGAACTGGGCGGTGTCCTTGCCGCTGCCGAGCGGTGGAGCTTTTCCACCCCGCCTCCCACGGTCAAGGAGTTCTTTCCGAGCTCGGGTCCGGCGAGGAGGGATCCTCTTCTCTTCGTCTCGTTTGACCAGAAAATCGATCCGGCCGCGGTGCTCGCGACGATACGGCTGGTTGCGGGAGCTTCTTCTCCATCCCTCCGCATGGCGACTCCCGAGGAAATCCGCGCCGATGAAAAGGTGCGCGTCTTGGTGGATGAGGCGGAAGAGGGGCGCTGGCTTGCGTTCCGGGCCCAAGGCCTGCTTCCCGCCGATGCCTCCGTCAAGGTGGTGATCGGCCCCCACACCCCTTCCGCGGAGGGACCGCGCAAGACGGCGAAGCCGCAAGAGTTCTCGTTCCGCACCTACGGACCACTTCGGGTCAAGCGGCACCAGTGCGGCTGGGGTGGGAAGTGCCCGCCACTTACGCCTTGGGTCATTGAATTTGAGAACCCGATCGACGCCAAGAAGTTCGAGCCCGCCATGGTGCGGGTCGACCCGGAGCTCCCCGGGCTTGAGACCGCTGTGCATGGCAGCACCCTCAGCATCTCTGGCGTCACCAAGGGCCGCACGATTTACCGCGTCACCCTGGCACCGACGTTGCCGGACGTGTTCGGGCAGGTGCTGGAAAGGCCGGAGACCGTGTCCTTTCGTGTCGACTCGGCGCCCAAGTCGCTGTCCTCACAGGCCGGCTCGCTCGCCGTCCTCGACCCAGCGTCCGGTGGCAAGTTCTCGGTCTATTCGGTCAACCATGAGGCGCTAAAGGTGAAGCTTTATTCTGTTTCACCGGAGCAGTGGCAGGACTACGTGCGCTTCCTTAAGGACCTCTACGAACAGGACAAGCCCAGGGTGCCTCCGGGTCGGAGCATCGCGAGCACCACGGTCAAGGTGAAAGGGCAGGCAGACGAGCTCACCGAGACCCGCATCGACTTGTCGCCAGCCCTCACGGACGGGGTCGGACAGGTCCTCGTGCTCATCGAGCCATCGGTGCAGCCGGCGAATCGCTGGGAGCGCCAGTTCATCACCTCGTGGCTGCAGGTAACCCACGTCGGGCTCACTGGTTTCGTGGACTCAACCGAGCTCCTCGCGTGGGCCTCGTCGCTCGAAACCGGCGCGCCCATGGAAGGCGTGGACGTGGCGCTCTTCCCGCAAGGGTCCAAAGGAAGGACCGATGCCACGGGCGTCGCTCGGCTTCCCCTGGGGACTAGTTCGAACATCCTCATGGCACGCCATGGGAACGACGTGGCCTTTCTCCCGGCGAGCAAGTCCCCATGGGGTGGCGACTCCTGGCAGAAGATCGAAGAAAAGGATGAGCTAAGGTTCCTGGTCGTCGACGACCGCAAGATGTACCGTCCTGGTGAGCAAGTTCGGGTCAAGGGGTGGATTCGCCGCATTGGTGGTGGGGAGACCGGGGACCTGGGACTTGCCGGAAGCATGGTCAAGGGGGTCGGCTATTCGCTCCTCGACTCGCAGGGGAATGACGTGACCAAGGGGGATATCACCCTCTCTTCCTTGGGTGGGTTCGACATCGCGCTCAAGCTGCCGCCCACCATGAACCTGGGGCCGGCGACGCTCGTCTTGCAAGCGGACCAGGAAGCTAGGTTCCACCACCAGTTTCAAGTTCAGGAGTTCCGCCGCCCCGAATTCGAGGTCAAGGCGACCGCAAGCGCCGGGCCCCATTTTGTCGGCGACCACGCGACGGTCACCGTGGCCGCGACCTATTACGCCGGAGGGGGGCTGCCGAATGCCGAGGTCACATGGCAGGTGAGCGCAGCGCCGGGGACGTTCACTCCCCCTGGCCGCGACGACTTCTCATTTGGCGAATGGCGCCCGTTATGGGCATGGGCGCGGGGAGGGATTGACGAGGACGTGGCCGAGCCCTCGCACCATCGCGATGGTTCCGAGATCGAAACCTATGAGGCGCGCACCGATTCCAAGGGCGCGCACGTCCTGCGCATCGATTTCCGCGCCGTGAATCCTCCCCAGCCGATGAACGTCTTCGCCGAAGCGTCGGTCATGGACGTCAACCGCCAAGCCTGGACGGCTGGCTCGAACATCCTCGTGCACCCCGCGAACCTCTACGTGGGCCTGAAAAGCGACCGCGCGTTCGTAGAGCAAGGCGAGCCCTTGCGCGTGGACACCATCGCCGTCGATCTCGACGGGAAAGCGGTCCCTGGTCGCGGCATCACGGTGCGCGCGGTGCGGTTGAAATGGGTGCAGGTCGAGGGGGAGTGGAAACAGGTTGAAGTGGATCCCGGGGAGTGCAACGTGACCTCGTCGGAGAAGCCCGCCACGTGCACGTTCTCCCCGAAGGAAGGTGGGGAGCACCGAATCACTGCCTTGGTGACGGACGACGAGGGGCGACGGAATCGGACCGTCATGAACCGCTGGGTGGCAGGCGGGAAGCTCCCGCCCGTGCGCGAGCTAACCCAAGAGGACGTCAACCTCATCCCCGACAAGAAGGAGTACCGGCCAGGGGAGACGGCTGAAATCTTGGTGGTAGCTCCTTTTTCCCCTGCAGAAGGGGTGCTCACGCTGCGCCGTTCCGGAATCCTTTCGTCGGAACGCTTCTCCATGACCGGGACCTCGCAGTCCCTCAAGGTGAAGGTCCTCGAGGAGCATGTTCCGGGCCTGCACGTGCAAGTGGACCTCGTGGGTCAGGCACCAAGGATGACCGACGCTGGCGAGCCGGATCCCAAGCTGCCACCCCGCCCTGCGCTTGCCATGGGTAGTGTCATGTTGTCCGTCCCCCCTTACACGCGGACGTTGGCCCTAAAGGTGACGCCCGCCCAGGCCAGCCTGGAGCCTGGCGGGCAGACCACGATCCAAGTCGAGCTCAGGGATGCGGCGGGAAGGCCGGTCTCTGGCGGTGAGGTCGCACTGGCGGTTGTCGACGAGGCCATCTTGTCGCTCACCGGTTACCGGTGGCCCGATCCGCTCGCGGTGTTCTATTCGGACCGCCCGCCTGGAGCTCGGGATTACCACATGCGGGAGGACGTTGTCCTTGCCAACCCAGAAGACTTGGCGCGCGCCACGGAAGGTCCTGGTGGCATCAGGCGAAAAAGCGTCGGCACGGGTCGCATGGAAATGCTCCAGAGAGCCGGCGCGGGCACAGGCTATGGGATAGGTGGCGGAGTCGCGGCTCCAGCCGCCATGGAGGAGGCGGCCGACAAGGCAGGAGCCCCTGGCGAGCAGCCACAGCCAATCGCCCTGCGCGCGGACCTAAGCCCGCTCGCGCTGTTCGTCCCCGCCGTCACCACCGACGGGAACGGGCGCGCCCAGGTCCCAGTCAAGCTGCCCGATAGCCTCACTCGATACCGGGTGATGGCCATCGCGGTCCATGGGGGAAAGCAGCTCGGATCGGGTGAGTCGACGATTACGGCCCGGCTCCCGCTGATGGTGCGGGCGTCGCCGCCACGGTTCCTCAACTTTGGCGACAAGTTCGAGCTTCCGGTCGTCCTTCAGAACCAGACCGACGGGCCACTGGAAGTCCGCGTCGCGGCGCGATCGAGCAACGCCACGCTGACCGCGGGGAGCGGCCGCAAGGTGCTCGTCCCCGCGAACAACCGCGCCCTGGTGCGCTTCCCCGCGGCGGCACAGAAGCCAGGAACCGCGCGCTTTCAGATCGCCGCGGTTTCTGGCCCATGGGCCGACGCGAGCGAGCACCAGCTGCCGGTATGGACACCGGCCACGACCGAGGCATTTGCCACCTACGGCACGATCGACGAAGGGAGCATGGCGCAGCCGATCAAGCCACCGTCAGGTGTGGTCCCGAGCTTTGGCGGGCTCGAGGTCACGGTGTCGTCGACGGCGCTCCAGGCGCTTACCGACGCGGTTCTCTACCTCGTGAGCTACCCGTTCGAATGTGCCGAGCAGCTCTCATCGCGCATCATGGCCGTGGGGGCCCTTCGCGACGTGCTCACCGCATTCCAAGCCAAGGGGCTCCCCTCGTCGTCTGACATGATCGCGACGGTCAAGCGCGACATCGAACGGCTGCGCCTCATGCAGAATGACGACGGCGGATTCGGGTTCTGGCAGCGTGGCGACGAGTCGTGGGCCTACGTCAGCGTCCACGTGATGCACGCACTTTCGCGCGCCAAGGAAAAGGGCTTCGACGTGCCCGAGGACATGCTTTCCCGAGGCCGGGAATACCTCCGAGAGGTCGAGTCCCACATCCCGCAATTCTATGGCCAGGACGTGCGCCGCGCGATCGTGGCGTACGCCTTGAGCGTGCGGGCCAGGCTTGGCGATCGCGACGCGCCGAGAGCCCGGAAGCTCCTCAATGAGGCAGGGCTCTCCCACCTCCCTCTCGAGGCAGTGGGTTGGATTCTCTCCGTCCTCTCGGGAGACCGCGAGTCGGCACGCGAGGTGGAAGAGATCCGCAGGCACTTGCAGAACCGAGTCACCGAGACCGCGGGGGCTGCTCATTTCGCCACGTCGTATTCCGACGGTGCGCACCTCCTCCTCCACTCGGACCGCCGGACGGATGGGGTCATTCTCGAGGCACTCATCCTCGATCAGCCCAAGAGCGACCTCATCCCCAAGCTGGCCTTCGGTCTTCTCGGCCATCGCAAGGCTGGACACTGGGGGAACACGCAGGAGAATGCCTTTGTCCTCCTCGCGCTCGATCAGTATTTCCAGGTGTACGAGAAGGTGACTCCAGATTTCATGGCGCGCGCGTGGCTCGGCGACACCTACGCCGGAGGCCACGCGTTCAAGGGGCGCAGCACGTTGCGACACCACCTGGACATCCCCATGCACGTGCTCCTAAACCAGGCCGGCAGCCTGAGCCTGATCCTTTCCAAGGAAGGTGCGGGCCGGCTCTACTACCGAATCGGAATGCAGTACGCACCGTCGGACTTGCGCCTTCCCCCAGCCGATCACGGGTTCACCGTGGAACGCCTCTACGAGTCGGTGGACAGGAAGGACGACGTGCGCCGTGAACCCGACGGCGCGTGGCGCATCAAGGCGGGCGCGCGCGTGCGGGTGCGGCTCACCATGGTGGCGCAAGCACGCAGGTACCACGCGGCCTTGGTCGACCCGCTGCCGGCGGGCCTGGAACCGATGAACCCTGCCGTGGCGGTCACGGGCTCGATCCCGAGCGATCCGAGGGATCCCAAGGCGCAGGGGGCTTACTGGTGGTGGTGGGGACCGTGGTACGAGCACCAGAACATGCGCGACGAGCGGGTGGAAGCGTTTGCGAGCCTCCTTTGGGAAGGGGTGTATTCCTACAGCTACGTGGCGCGCGCGACGACGCCGGGGGTGTTCGTGGTCCCACCGGCGAAGGCCGAGGAGATGTACCACCCCGAGACGTTCGGGCGGAGTCAGGGCGACCGAGTGATCGTGGAATGAGCACCGTGTGGTATATCCGGCGGGATGCTCGATCTATCAATTCTCTTTGAACCGCAGAGCTTGGTGAGCCTGGTCACCCTCACCGCCATGGAGGTGGTGCTCGGGGTGGACAACGTCGTCTTCATCTCCATTCTCACGGCCAAGCTATCGGAAAAGGATCAACCGCGGGCCCGCTCGCTCGGGCTCTCCTTGGCCTTGATCCTGCGGATCGCTCTGCTTTTCAGCATCACCTGGGTCATGCGCCTGAAAACGGACCTATTCTCGGTGCTTGGTCACGGGTTCTCGGGCCGCGACTTGATCCTTCTCGGTGGTGGGCTGTTCTTGATTGGCAAGTCCACGCACGAGATCTTTGACAAGCTCGAGGTTCAGCACCACGAAGAGGCGGCGCTCGTCAAGCGTCCCTCCTTTGGCGCCATCCTTGCTCAAGTTCTCGTCCTGGACATCGTGTTCTCCCTGGACAGCGTGATTACCGCCGTGGGCATGGCTCGGCATATCTCGATAATGGTCATCGCTACCATTGTCGCGGCCGTTGTCATGATTGTCTTCGCTGGAGCCATCGGCAATTTCGTCAACCGACATCCCAGCATGAAGATCCTCGCCTTGAGCTTCCTGCTTCTCATTGGCGTCATGCTCGTCGCCGAAGGGATGGGACAGCACGTCAACAAGGGCTATATCTACTTCGCCATGGCTTTTTCGCTGGGGGTGGAGCTCATCAACATGCAGGTCCGAAGGAGACAGCGCCCCATCAAGCTGCACCATCGGTTCGAAGAGGAAGAGGGAAAGGCAGGCGGGCAAGCGACGCAGTGCTAATCACTGCGCGGTGAGCAGAATGAGCTGAAGCACGGGGAGTCCATCGTCAAAGCGCTTGGCTACCTGATACGACAGCGTGAGCGGCAAGAAACCAAGGCTGGTCCGCAAGTGAACCGCCAATCCGGCTGCGCGGTGTAGTCCACTGCTGGGCAGGGACGCATGCGCACCCTCGGCGAAGAGCTCCATCTCGAGCTCACGCACGAGGAACGGCGGCAAGAGGTACAAGAACGAGGACCAACCGTAATCGATAATGAGCGGATACCTGTAATGCGCCCCGAGCACCACCGCGTGGGTCGTGGGCAGCCCGTGATCCTCATATCCACGCAGCGGCTCTTGGAAGGAGATGTCTGGCAGGAAGAGGTCGGGACCCGCCGGCCCTGCCTTTTCCCCCCAGCCCCTCAGGGCCGAGGCGCCCCCACCTCCACCGAGCCGAAGAAGCCCCGATGGCGCGCCAGGAAGAGAGCGCCCACGGGAAAGCACGCCGAAGCTGTGCCGCTTGAGCAGCGGAAGGGGCAGGTAGAAGGAGACCTGCGTGGAAAGGTCCCCCATCTCGAAGTCGCTCCCCATGAACTGGGGATACACGTCTGCTGAAGCGAACAGTCCCATTCCGCGCTTGATCCCGCCATAGGCGGTGCTGTCTTCCGCAGAGTACTTGAGGCTCACCCCAAAGCCAGCGAGCTGCGAGGCGGACGGATCCATCGTGCCCTCGGTCACCTCGCGCTTGAGGCCGAGGAGGTGCAGCTCCAGCGGGCTCGTCCAAAAGAGCCGAGTGGCCGAAAGCGTTCCTTTCAAGTCGGTCGTCACTTCCCCGCCCAAGCGCCTCTCGACCCGAGTGCCTTGAGCACTTAGAAACCACGGGGCAAGAAGGTGATTTCCATACCCGACACCGACATCGGGGAGGTCGTTCCCGGTGTCGTAGGTCACGTTGAGCGCGTAATCATGGAATCCGAGCCGGTCCCCGCCACGGAGCGAAAGCCCTACGACATAATGTGTGGGGCTATCCTGCCCCTCGGACGTGGCCCAGAAGAATGGGAAGCGAAGGGTTGGGCGGAACAGGTGGTCGAGCTGGGAATAGGACTCGTCCTTCTGGATCTCCAGCTGCGGGTAAGTTGGCCTGGACGCGCTCGTTGCTGTCGTCGCATCCAAGACCGCCGGCTGTGTCGCTGCCGCCGCTGCCGGGCTCGCGAGTCCTGGGAGCCCTTGGGCGCTTGCGGCAGTGCGCAGGGGCACAGCGTCCAGGGACCATCCCCAACCTTCACGGCTGAGGAAGAGCACTTCCCCTCTCGGCGTCGGTGCTGGGTCAAGGGCCACGTACGGCGCGTTGCTGAGCCGTGCAATGGCCCTGGTCGCCACCTCCATGACGTGCACCTGAGCCCGCCCCTCATGCTCCCTGAGGAACACGATGTGCGCGTCGTCAATCCAGCGCGCCTGATAGTTGAAACGCCCGTCGCTCGTCAGTGCAAGCGGCAGCGCAGAAGGGGTCGAGGAATCCCACAGCGCAAGGTCGAACCCCGTGCCGTTCCACCTGGAGAACACGATCCGCTGCCCGTCGGGGCTATACGCAGGGGCCCCGAGGGATACGGTCCCCTCGAGCGACGTGAGCTGCTCGCGCCCGCCGGATCCAAGGTCCAGGCGTACCAGGTTCGCGCTGTCCCCATGGACGTCCACGTAGACGTAGGCAGCTCCATCAGGGCGAATGCTCCCTCCGGCCCCTCCTAGCCCATCCCAGGTTCTCAAGACTTCACCCGAGCGTGCGTCTACTTGCCACAGCCTGGCGGTGAAAGAAGTCTCCCTGTCGACGTCCGCCGCCACCAAGAACAAGTACTTTCCGTCGGCGGTAAACTCCAGCCCGCTCGTTAAGATCGGCGAAATCGAGACCCACCGCCTGCCCGGGAGGACTTGCGTCAATGCGGTCGAAAAGCGGACCGAGCCATCCCGCTCCTTGACGGTCAGGCGCACCTCGTCGTCGCGGGACTCAGACACGATGGCGGTGGCTCCATCCCACTTGGAGACGGCAATTCGCGCGTCGTGGCCGACGCTGCTTGCGACGATCCGCTGCTCCTTGGGCCGGACGCGCTTGACGTGGCGACGCGACAGCTCGTCTGAGAACTCGTCGAGGAGACCACCGATGTCCTTGCCATAGACAGCGCGGAAGCGGAGGGTGACGCCAAAGGGGGCGAAAATCGAGCTCCCCTGGGCGTGGGTTACGTCCCAGAGCTTGTCCTCGCCGTAACGCCTGGCGAGGAAATCGACAAAGTTCATCCCAACGAGGTAATGCCCTCCAAACAGGGGTACTCTCCGCGAAATCGGCGACAGGTCGGCGGCGGTTATCCTTCCGCCATTCTGGGCGACCCCAGCCTCGAAAACACCCCGCCAAAGAGGGCTGTGCGGCCGACCCACGGAAGGACCGAGCTTGCCTTCATAGTAGGTCGCCATCCCTTCGAGGAACCAGGTGTCAAGGAACATGGTCGGCGAAAACAGGCCACCGGCGAGCTTGTTGACCGCCGCCCAGAAGCCATGCGCGTCCTGGAATTGGACGTAATGCACGGCCTCGTGGCATGAAACGTCGCCAATCTCGCTCCCCCCAAGCCCAAGCCAATTGAACATTTCCAATGTCATGTGGTGAGGCAGAACCATTTGCTGGGGCACGCCGGCGAAGTCCCCCTGGACATAGGCGTTGTTGAAATCGCTGCTCGTTATGAACACGACCGCCTTGTCGCGCGCGACTCGCTTCTTGGGCATGAACTTCAGCCAACGCATGCAGTACTCGAGGCGCGCGGCCACGCGCAAGGCCGCCCCCCTGTGCTTGGGCGGGTAGTAGACCTCGAGGGACGGCGTCTCGAGCTTGCGCATCTCGTCGCGGGCGAATGAGGTCGCGACGGCTTGAGGAAAGCGGGGCACGACCGTGGCGCAGGCGCATAGGAGAGCCAGCGGCGCAAGGAGAAATGGGATCTGTCGAGACAAGTCAGGCCTCCGGACACGTGGGACGTAACGACGCCGGGGTATCGTAGCCTAGATTAACCTTGCTTTGGATTAAAGCGCGGGACCAGAGCCTGGGCCCAGCATCGCTTGCCGGATGACTGGGATGGGAGCGCAGCCATGACTCAAAAAGGCGTCGTGGAATTCCTTTAATGCCCCTCGCTTGCCCGTCGCGTTTCGCCAATCCTCGTAGAGCTTCATGATCATGAGCTTTCCGAGCGTGTAGCTCACGTACATTGGATCGAATGTCCCGCGCATCGCCTGCTGCCTCGCGTTGGCAGGGTCCACGAATGCCTTGTCTTGAAAGAGCGAGGTGGCCTGCTCCACGGTCATCCTTTCCGCATGAAGCCCGATAGCGACAAGGAACCGAGCGTTGCGGAGCAATGCCTCTTTGAGCTGGCCCACGCGAAGCCTTGGGTCTCCGTGGCCCATTCCCGCGTTCCACGCCATTTCTTCCGCGTAATGCGCCCACCCTTCTTCGTTGGAATACGTGCAGAAGCTCTTCAATATCCGGGAGGGATTCCTCTTGGAGTGGAGCGACTGCAGGAAATGCCCGGGCCAAAGCTCATGGATCGTCGTGAACAGAAGGTCGGCGCGCGGAATGAGGTACGCGGTCTGCTCTTCTTTCGACCAACTCGGGTCCGGCGGGCTAATGTAATAAAAGCTCGACAATCGCTTGGTCTCGAACACCCCGGCGGCAGACAAGAACGCCGCGTTCCAGCGCATGAACGGCGGGCTCTCCTGGACCTCCGCGAGGTCCTCGCTCGGAATCGTGACAAGGTCCTTCTCGACGAGGAACTGGCGCGCTTCCTGGGCCTGGCGGGTAGCTAGCTCGAGCACTTCACCTGGTGCCGGACGCACCTCTGCCGCTTCCAGCACGACCCCTCGCATGCTCTTCTTTGCGTCAATGGACCGCGCTGCCTCTTTCATGGCGCGCAGGTTTCGATCCAGGTCAGCGGACGCGATCCTCTTGAGATCAGCGAGGCGGATTGTCAGCCCCTGTGTCTCCGAGAGCATGCGAAGGAATCGGTCTTCGCCGAGGGCAAAGTCGGAGGTCGCCGCGCTGCGACGGGAACCGAGGAACCGCTCGAAGTCCGTGAGCTCCTCGGCCATTGACGCGAGGGCTTGTGCAAGATCCCGAGCAAGCGGTTCCTCGGTCACGGAGGCCATTGCCTTGGGGATGTCAACCCGAACGAAGTCAGTGGCGCCAGCAACTTGCGCGAGCGTGGTCTCGAGCCAGGGGAGCGGGACTCGGTCTTCCAGGTTCAAGCGGGCCTGCCCGAGATAGGCAGAAGCCGCTCGACATGCGTGAATGATTGCTAGGGCTCGCTCTTCGATTGGCCTGTAATCACGGCTAATGTACGGGGACAAGTCGAGCGCCTCGAGGTAATAACGGGGATTCCTCCATGGGCTCCGCATGACCTCCAGGTCGAACAGCTCCTTGCGGATCTCTTGCATGATGACCGCGTGCTCCACGCGTGCCATGGCGGAGAGCTTCTCCGGTGGGAATCTCTCGAAGGCCTTCCTTGCTCGGTGGAGTCGTGCCATCTCGCTCGCAATGGCTTGCGGCGAGCGGTCGGGTAATTGACCGTCGTAGCGGTGGTGCCCGAGCGAGATCCCCATCGCCGGGCGAAAGTCGAAATACGCCCAGTAGAAGGCCTCTGCCTCCCTTTCGAACTCCATCTCGAGAGGTGTCCGTGGGCCTGCATGGGGCATGAGTCCAGGCGCGACGGATCCTGCCGGGCCACAAGCGGCGCCGACAAGGACATGAATCAACATGGACCAAGCGAACCATCGCTGCATCGCGGTCGCACTGTACTTGCGTGGGGCCAAGACGGCAATGCCTCACTCCCGCCACGCCCGCGCCTCATTACCGCTGCGAGGAAGAAACCGCCAAGAAAATGACACGCGTGGAATCAAGGGAATCAAGGGCTCGATCGCACGGATCTCTTGGCCTCGCCATGCTCGCCGCTGTTTCGGTTGATCCGATTGACGACTCGGAAGTAACATATTTCGGGTGCTAAATTGGTATTAGTAATGCGGTGCGCGGGGGGCGCATCGCTTGCGGGGAGGGCAACATGAGGGCGTTCTTCTCTTGTCATGCAGTGCGCATCACGTTCGTTTCCACCGTCTTGTTGGCGTGTCAATCTGAGGAGACCGAGAAGCTCAAGGTGGGCCTCGTCACCGACAACGTCGTCGCGGACAACACGTACAACGCGCTTGCCGTGGAGGGCTGCAAGAAGGCGGCCGCGGAGTTCAAGCTCACGTTCGACTTCATCGAAAACCTCGTCCCCGACACGTACATGAAGAACATCGGCTTCTTTGGGGATCGAAAGTACGATCACGTGTTGACGCTCGCGTTCACAGCGGGAGAAGCCACCCAGGCTGCCGCAGAGAAATACCCGGGGACCCATTTCTCGATCCTCGATTTCCAGTATACGGACTATCCGACGAGCAACTTGAACGGCGTTGCCTTCCGCGAGGACCAAGGCGGATTCCTGGCCGGCATCATCGCCGCGCAGCTCACCCAATCCAAGGTCGTGGGGTGCGTGGGTGGCATGGAAATCCCAGCCATCTTTCGCTTCTGCAACGGCTTCGCGCAAGGCGTGCGCCACGCCTGCAAGGAGTGCGAGGCCATCACCGACTTCGCAGGCTCGTTCGGCAGCACGGCCGACGGCGAGCTCTCGGCCCAGCGACTCCTGGACAAGAAGGTGGACGTGATCTTCCAGGCAGCAGGACTCACGGGAAGTGGTGCAATCCTTTACGCCGCCAAGAAAGGCGCGTGGGTAATCGGCGTGGATCAAGACGAGTACTTCACCACCTTCAAGGGAGGCGAAGAGCCGAGCGCGAAGAAGCTCCTCTCCAGCATCATCAAGCGCATCGACGTGGCCGCCTACCAGACCATCAAGAGAACGGTCGACGACACGTTCGAACGCGGCTCGGTGACTTTCGGCATGAAGGAGGACGCCTTTGCCGCCGCGCCGTTCCATGACGCGGCGACCGCGGTCCCCGCTGGGCTCCAGGCAGCCCTCGATGATGCACGCAAGAAGCTCGCCGACGGAACGCTCGACACGGGCGTGGACCCACAGACGGGCTTGCTCAAGAAATAGGATTTCAGCGCCCTCTCGTTGCTCAGGTGCAACGTGCGCGTGCGAATTTTCGCCATCGTGGCCGCAGCCCTGCCGAGCCTCCCAAGCCCGGGCGCGCTCGCGTCCCCGGATCTCAACGAATCGGTCGTGAGCGCCGGCGACATCGTGGCTCTCGATCTCGAGGAGCTGCTCCTCGTCAAGCAAATCACCGTGTCGTCGTCAAAGGAGGAGAACGTCTTCACGTCTCCATCCACGGTGACGGTCATCGACCGGAAGACCATCGAGCTCTACGGCTTCACGTCAGTCGCCGAGGCCGTGTCCACTCTTGCTGGCGTGAGCGTGCAGCGCACGTCCCTCATGCGGGACATCCCGACGGTGAGGGGTGTCCTCCAGGACCATTACACAAACAAGGTGCTCGTCTTGATCGACGGCACCCCCTCGTGGATGGCCAACACCGGCGAGGGAAACATCAATCGAGTGTCGATTGACGACGTGGAGCGAATCGAGGTCTTAAGGGGTCCCGCATCCGTCGTCCACGGCACCAATGCATACTCTGGATCCATTAACCTCGTGCTTCGCCGCGCGCAGGCGCCTGCCCAGGAAGGCTCGAGCCAAGGCGGACAGGTACGCACGGGCGTGGGGAACGAAGGGTACCTCACCACCGGTGGTCATTACCGCTACGCGAAGAATGGGCTCTCTCTATTCGTCTCTGCCGCAGGAGGCAAGGACAAGGGGGTCGATTGGGTTTTCCTGGACGGCGCAGGCACGTCGGGCCACGTCAGAGATTTCATCGAGAGCAGCAGCGTGTCCTTGCGGCTCGAGCTCGAAGGCACGCGAAGCCGCCACCGCGTGCTCCTCAACGGGTATTCAGGCCGTGAGGGGTTCCTGGGCGTGGTGCCGGAGTTCCGGAAAGGGGCCGGAGGTCAGCAAGAGCGCTCGGGGTACCTCGTGAGCTATCAGCTCGGCGTTCCCTTGGGAGAGAAGCTGGAGCTGCGAGGCGGGGTAACCTTCGATTGGAACCACCGAAGCTTCCCCAGAACGGGGGACACGCTCGTCCGCTCCGACTCGACCGGATATCGAACCCAGGGGCTCATCCAAGCGCTCGTCCGGGCGCGTGACTGGCTTCACCTTGAGCTGGGAACGGACCTGGACCTTCGCCATTCCGTGGAGGACAATACGAATGACGTTCTTCGTGGTTCCGTGCTCAACAGCAACAACATGAACGGGCGCACGGTCCGCGAGTTCTCCGTCTTGGCCCAAGCCGAGATCGACGGTCGGAGCCTCGCGAGCGAGCTCCCCGCCAGCACGCTCGTCGGCGTTCGGTACACGCAAAACGAGATCTCGTCCTCGAACCTGTCGCTACGCTGGACCCTCGCCTTCAATCCGGCGCAGAACTCGAGCCTCAAGTTGCTCCTGGGCCAGTCGTTCCGAGCGCCAACGCTCTTTGAGTTCTATTACGAGTCCCCCACGGCGACCATGGCGATCTACGGGAATACTGGGTTGAAGGCAGAGACGAGCACTTCCGTCGAGCTCTCGTATCTCTTGGCCCTCGGCAAGTTCTACGCGCAGGTCGCAGGTTACTACGCAGCGTACAACCGCAGAATTCACGCGGAGCGGCGATTTCCAGGCGACCCCAACGATAAGTCCTTGGAATACGTGAACGGGGAACCGTTCGCAGGTTGGGGCGCGGAGGTGGAGCTCAAGTTCCAAGACGTGAAGTCATTGGACGCTTTTCTGAATTACACCTTGATCGAGGACGCGGGCGCCCAGGAGAAAGCCGACTCATCCAACTTCGGATTCGTCCCGAAGCACCAGGTGTCGCTCGGCCTGGCCCGAGAGATCGGTCCCTTCTCCCTCTCGTCGGTCACGAACTACGTTTCCAAGCGGAACGGGCCCACGGAGGAGCTGGGGGCACAGCTCACCCTCGACCTGAGCCTGTCGTTCCGCTCCGGCGTTGGACAGCACGTGTTTTCAGCCAAGAACGTGCTCGACGAAGCGGTTCAGATCCCTTCGTACACCGATCCAGCGATCAACTCGTATCCCTCTGGATACCGACGGCGTTTCCTATATTCGTTCAAGGCGGCATTCTAGGCGCGCTCACCCGCCGCCTACCCCCTGCCACCAGGCCTGGGTGGGGGTGGCCTGGTGAACACCTGCTCCACGTCTCTCACCTCACGGATGGTGGCTTCCATCCGCTTGATCGCACGATCGGACATGTCGCAAATCCGCTGGAGCTGCCCCTCGCGGTCCGTGTTGCGGAGGAGCCATGTCGCGTTCATCAACGTGTTGAGTCGGTTGCGCATCTCGTGCGAGTAGAACGAGAGCCACCCGTCGCGGCGCTCCTTCTCAACGGCTCCGTGGGCCATGAGGGCCCGCACGACGGCCTCGTCAAGGATGGCACGGAGGCGGCGACGCCCATGGCGCTCGCGCCCCCCCCGCGCTTCCATGGCTTCCTCCACGGACTGGCAGACAAGCAGGGCCTCACGCAAGAGGTCTGGTCCGGGAAGACCAGCCTCGGCCCAAGCTCGGCCCAAGTTCTCCGCTTCGGGCATGGGTAGGCGCCACGTAGGTTCCTCGTCGCCAGCCAGGCTCGAGCGGAGGAGTTCTTCGACAAAGGTCCTGGCTTCTCGCGGTGCCAAGGGCTCGCCAGCCCGAGCGCCTTCGTGGGTGCCCTGACGGGACAGTATTTCGTCGACCACGTCGGGGCCGGGCTCAGGATCACCGACCTGCTCGTTGGGATTCATCTACACGCCTCACTGCATGACAGCCAACTTCCTCATCCAACACTGCTCGCGTGGAGTGGCGGCTCACCCGGGTGGTCAGAACCACCGGCAGCATGACCCGCCCCACTCGCCGCACGACCCAGGCAGGAACGACCACGCCATAGCGGGGGGACACAGCTGATCGATCCACCCTGAAGGGAGCCTCTGGCTCGGCCGCCTCGAGCCAGGCCACCGGGGAACCCTCCTGCCCCAGGCGCACGCGCCTGCCGATGATTTCCGGCGGCAACACCACCGGAAAACTCAGGCAGACCTCGTGCAGCGACCTGTCGCCAGGTCGCCCCGTCACCACATCGGTGAGCACCAGCTCCCCCTGCGACCTTGCAAAACGGACCTCTCGTCGGTGAATGGACCCTCTTGCCCGATAGCCCACATGCATGACGACGCAGCACCACGTGTCTCCGTCGTCGTCGAGGGAAAGCAGGCGCGCGCGAGCACGGTCCGGAAGTGCGAACGGACGGGTCCCGAGGATCGGCGAGGGCTCGAGCCCGTCCACGCACGCGGTGGCGTGGGCGGCAACGCCACGGAAGCGATCGCGCAGGGCCCTCCTGCCCAGGTACAGGCCCGTGCCCGAATCAACGAGTACCGGCCAGCCCCCCAGCCAAGCGGTGGCTGCCAGCGGGTCGTTGTGGGCGTGGCCTCCGGCTCCCCCTTGGCCGTGGGCTCCGGCGCGAACCGAGACCATGTCACCGCCGAGGGATCCCTGCCTGGCCACGAAAAGGCCAAAGGATCGCGATGCCACTTCCCGAGGCCAAGGCCTAGTGGGTACGGCAGCGAATTTTCGGTAGCCCCGTGGCCCGGTTAGCCAGGCGGCCAACTCGGACCACGCGGTCCCTTCCAGTCGGGTGGTGTCACCGAAAAGCGACACGCCGAGGGGGGCAAGGCGCAGGACGTCACGCGGCTCCTGTACCGGAGGGGGGAGCACGCACGAGCTGTCGTCGTCGCCGACGCCGGGATCGCGCCCATCAGGAGTCATGGTAGACAGCAGCCAACCCAGCATGCCTTTCGCCGCCCGCCAAGCAGGTGGCAAAATGGGTTCCCCCTGGGCGCGGGCGCACGCGATCTCTGCGATCCATAGCTCGCACGCGAAGCGCGAGTAGCCCGTCGAGGCCTCGGAACCGCCTCCGTCCGGCAAGACTTGGCGGCCGGCCTCACGCAGAAGTCCCGACCGGGCGCGCGCGCGAAACGCCCGCGGCTCCCGCCCCAAAGCACCCAGCGCGACTCCGCACGCATGAAGCCCTACCAGCTCGCCGAGAAGGTGCGTGCCCGTCGCAAGACCATCCTCTTCCAGATGATCCCAAAGAAAGCGGCCGCACTCGAGAAGAAGGGTCGCGACAGCCATTAGGCCCGCCCTGGGGAGCAGGGCTGGCCGCGAAAGGAGGGTAGCGACCCAAAGGTTCCACGCACGTAGGGCCACCTCTAGTGGCGATTCCCATGCTGGCGCGGCAAAGCCCGGTCCCCGCGGCGGAGGGTTCGCCTGCTTCCACGAGAGGACCCCGCGGCAAAACGCAGCGCACAGCTCCTCGCGGACAACGGAGGATCGGGCGAGACGAATCCCAATCCCAATCGAGACAAGACGCGCGAGCCGTGCTTCTTCCCAAGAAAGGCGGGGATCCTCACGACCAAGCGTGCGGTTGCAAAGGACCGTCTCGACGTCGTGCGCATTGGCAAGCGCCCTCTCGAGCGCACGAGACGAGCTTCCAGGAGACTGGGCGTCCAGTTGATGCCACCTCTGGTCATCATCTCCTTCCCACAGGGGCGACGGGGATCGAAGCAACGCCCAGGAAGCGCGCGCGATCTCTTCGTGCGAGAGAGGCCTCGGTCCGCGCCTCGGCATGGCGAGCGCCCGCGCCCGCCGCATGGAAGCCGCCGTGGTGCGGAGTCCGCCCACTGCCCTGGCCACGATGGCGGTCTCCCATATCTCACGGATGCCCATCCATGCCCCTTGATCCAATCCGCATGCCAGCTACACGCTGACGGCGGTAGCTCTCAGCAATCCCTCCCTCATCGGGCCCTCGTCTCTTGCGGGATTCGGCGGTTGTTGGCACCGTAGGAGAAGTGCTCGCTTTCAGCTTTGGTCAGGCTCCTCGGTCCTACCTGCTGCCCGTCGCCCTGTCGGTCTTGGTGCTGATGCTTTCGACGATGGCCTCTGGCGACAGGCCCGCGCGCCCCGTGGCATCCCAGGGCGTGGCTGGGCCCGCACCACACGTTGCCCCCGACCCCGAGGAGGTCCCGCGAGCCGTGGAACGTATCCTGCGGGTGAGCGTGTCCCTGGAAAGCAATGGCGTGTACGGCGCCGGTTTCCTGATCGATCCACATCGCGGGCTCATCCTCACGAGCTACCACGTGGTCGAGGACATGCAGGCCCCGAGAGCCTCCATGCGGGACGGCCGAAGGTCATCAGCCCAGGTGATCGCGACCGACCGGGCTCTCGACGTCGCGCTCCTCTCTGCAGAAGGCCTAAAGTCTCCGCACATTCCCCCTCCACAACTGGTAGACGCCGCCAGGTTGCGGCCTGGTGAGGAGGTCTTTGCCGTAGGATCCCCCCGCAAGCTCCCGTTCACAGTAAGTCGTGGCATCGTGTCCTTCGTCGAGCGGGAAATGGAGGATGGCCGCTACCTGCAACTCGACATGGCCATCAACGACGGCAACTCGGGTGGCCCGGTATTCACGCGCCACGGCGAGCTCGTAGGCATGATGTCGTTCATCCTGCGCCGTGCCCAAGGTCTCGCGTTTGCGTTGCCAGTGACCGCCGCCACGCGCGCGTTCCCGTCCGTGCTGAACGACGCATCAACTTCCCAGGTGCACGAACCGAGGGTGCCCTAACCGCAAGCGGCGCTCCGCAGCACGCGCAGCAATCAGAGAGCGCGGCCATTCCCACGCCACGTACGTGATGAGCCCCAGTGGGACCACAATCGCGCGCAGAGCACGAGTCACGTTTGCCCCTCCTCTCTCGTTGCCAAGGAAAGCACGCATGAGAAAAGCTCGGCTGGTGACACTGGTTTCGAGAGGATGCGATCCACGCCACGGCGAGCAGCCTCTTCTCGGCTGAGGTTCACGCCCCAGCCACTCAAGACCACAACGGGCGTGGCGGGATTCCGATGCTTCGCTGCCATGGAGACGTGCCACCCCTCCCGGTCTGGGAGGTTGAGATCCACCAACACCACGTCAAACACCCGCTCTTCCACCGCGCGAATCCCTTCCTCCGCGGTGGTGGCCGTGGTCGTCACAAGGCCAAGCTCGCCCAGGATCGCGACTGTAACTTCACGGTTTTCGTCATCATCCTCCACGTAGAGCACGTGCAACTGAGCTTGCTTCGCGCCGCGTGCACGCAGGGTTGGGAATCGCGGCGAAGCTGGTCGTTGCTGAAGACGCCCACTCATGACGCTCGGACACTATTCAAGGGACGTGCCGGTAGGAATCCGTGCTTTGTGCCGGTCGTCCGAAGGCCGCCAGCCGCTCGTCATGTATGAGCCCTGCACACGCGCCACGACGTCCTGTGAAACAATGGAGCATTCGATCGCAACTTTCAGGGCACGGGTAGTAATCCGCCTTGAACAGGAACCATCAGCTTGTTAGGGTCTGATGAAAGCGCGCCATGAAAATTGCTTTCACGCACAACCTGCGACTTACCGACAGCGAAGAGGAAGCCGAATTTGACACCGCCGAGACGGTGGATGCCATTGCATCGGCCCTCGCCTCGGCCGGCCACGAGGTGGAGAAGATCGAGGTCTCGGGACCCGCTTCTCACTTGGTGTCCCGACTCGAGGCATCGGACCCGGACCTCATTTTCAACACTGCGGAAGGACGCCGGGGACGTGCTCGAGAAGCATTCTACCCCGCGCTTTTCGGCGAGCTCGGATTTCCGTACACGGGTTCCGACGCATATGTCCTCACCCTCACGCTCGACAAGTGGTTGACGAAGCTCGTCTTGAACGCCCATGGGGTGGACAGCCCCCGCAGCCGCCTCGTTTCCCCCAACGAGCTCTCCCGAATCTCCGACTCAGGCATCGGCCTGTCGTTCCCCGTCATCGTCAAGCCCAACTACGAGGGTTCGTCCAAGGGAATCGGGGATGAAGCAGTCGCCCGCGATCCGCGAGGACTCGTGGCGCTCCTCAAGCAGTCGCTTTCCTCGTATCCGGCCGGCGTGCTCGTGGAAGAGTTCATTCCGGGAAGCGACGTTTCGGTCGGCTTCCTCGCGGGCGTCGAAGGGGATGGGATACTTGCCCCGGTGGAGTACGTCGTCGATCCGGTGGCGCGCAACCGCTACAACATCTACGACTATCGCCTCAAGAACGTGAGCCCGTCGTACGTGCACGTGCGATGCCCAGCCGACATTTCACGCGATGTCGCCGCGCGCCTCCGGGTCATTTCGCGAACCGTGTTCACGTCGCTTGGGATTCGCGACGTGGGCCGCATCGACTTCCGCCTTGGAGACGACGGCCGCATCTATCTCCTCGAAGTCAACGCGCTCCCGTCCCTCGAGCGAGGCGCTGGACTGTTTGCCGGCGCCGCACACGCCGGACTCTCCTACGACATGGCCATCTCCGCCATCGTGAAGAGCGCCGCATTGCGCTGGAAACTCGCCACGCCGTTGGAGCTCGGCACTGCCAGCCGCAAGAAATCCCAGCAGGTCCGCGTGGGCTTCACGTACAACATGAAGCGAGTGGACTCCAAGGCGGGGGACGACGCCGAGGCCGAATACGATCCACCCGAGACTATTTCGGCAATTTCCGACGGTCTCGCGCACCATGGCCATGCCGTTGTGCACCTGGAAGCCACGCCCGACCTCCCCAGGCTCTTGGCGGAGTCGAACGTGGACCTGGTCTTCAATATCGCCGAGGGTCTCGTAGGCAGAAACCGGGAAGCGCAAGTGCCGGCGCTGTGTGAGCTCCTCGGAATTCCGTACACGGGCTCTGACTCGGCGACCCTGGCCATCGCCCTCGACAAAGCCCTCACCAAGAAGGTCCTCAAGCAGCACGATATCCTCACGCCCGAGTTCCAGCTCTTCGAGACGGGGCGCGAGCGACTCTCCCCCACCCTCCGCTTTCCGGTGATCGTGAAGCCGAATGCCGAGGGCTCCTCGAAGGGCATCGCAGGTACTTCGGTCGTCGACGACGAAACCGGGATGCGCGCAGCTGTCCGAGCCCTCATCGAGAAGTACCGCCAACCCGCCCTCGTAGAGGAGTACATCCCCGGCCGCGAGTTCACGATTGGACTCCTTGGAGACCGGCGCCCGCGTGTCTTGCCCCCGATGGAGATCTGTTTCAAGGATCGAGCCATCACGCGCCCGGTGTATGACTTCCAGGTCAAGCAAGAATGGGAAAAGCACGTCGAGTATCGCTGCCCCGCGCCGGTCACTCCGGCAGAGCTTAAGGTGCTCGAGCGCGCCGCACGCGAGACCTTCTCCGCCCTCGACTGCCGTGACGTGGCGCGAGTAGACGTGAAGATGAACCCCCAGGGGCAAGTATACGTGCTCGAAGTGAATCCCCTCCCGGGGTTGACCCCCGACTACTCTGACTTGGTCCTCATTGCGCGGGCCGCTGGCATCGACTACCGCACGCTCATAGGGGAGATCCTCGCCGGCGGGCTCAAGCGAATGAGGGAGAAGCGGCGTGGGCTCGCCGAACAGCGCGCCGGCGATAAGAACGTCCCTGAAAAGGCGGGCGATAAGGCAGCGGACCGCACCGACCGAACCGAAAAGACAAATGGCCAGGCCACCCCAGTGACTTCGGCTGGGGGCTCATGAACGACAAGCCAAAAGCGCTTCCGAACACAGCACCTTCCCACCCCGCGGGTCGAAAACGTGCACGCGACCTAGGGATCCACATCGGGCGTTATCCCGTGGGGCCATTCAATGCGATCACCGATGTCCCTGGCGTGAAGGTCGGACACACGACTCTCATCGCCGGGGAAGGGAAGCTGATTCCGGGCAAGGGACCTGTCCGCACGGGCGTCACTGCGATTCACCCGTCGCCCAACTTGTTCCATGAGCGCGTTATCGGCGGAAGCTTCGTCCTCAACGGCGCGGGGGAAGTGAGCGGATTAACGCAGGTCGACGAATGGGGCCTTCTCGAGACCCCCATCCTCCTCACCAACACCATGTCCGTGGGCAAGGTCTCCGACGCGGCGGTCAAGTGGATGACCCGCCTGTACCCGGGAATCGGCAGCGACCACGACGTGGTCATCCCCGTGGTGGCAGAATGCGATGACTCGTTCCTGAACGACTCCGTAGGCAGGCACATCCGCTCGGAACACGTGTACACGGCCATAGAACGCGCGTCGGCCGGACCAGTTGCCGAGGGATCTGTAGGGGCCGGCACCGGCATGGTGACTTGCGACTTCAAGGCCGGTATCGGCACGGCTTCCCGGCGCGTGCCCGCGGAGGGGGGAGCCGAACCGAGCACCATCGGCGTGCTCGTCATGTCGAATTTTGGCGTGTGCCGAAACCTGCGCGTAGATGGCGTTCCGATAGGGGAGCTCCTCGAACCCGACTACCGCCACCTGGCCAAGCGGCAGTACAGCTACGGCTCGATCATTTGCGTGGTGGCGACCGACGCGCCGCTACTTTCTCCCCAGCTCGGCCGTCTCTGCAAGAGAGCCGCGCTCGGGATCGGCCGTTCGGGCAGCTATGCGGCGCACGGCTCTGGGGAGATCATCATTGCCTTTTCGACCGCCAACAAGGTGCCGAGGCAAGCCCACGGGATGATGCACCGAATCAACGTGCTCCTCGACGAGGCGCTGGGCCCGCACTACGAAGCGGTAATCGAAGCGACCGAGGAGGCGATCCTCAACTCTCTGTGCATGGCGCCGGACATGACGGGACAGGGGGGCAATTTCGCCCCAGGGCTTCCCCTGGACAAGGTCGTGGCGCTTATGGACAGGTACCGACCAAAGGTCTAGGCCGAGGGGCAGCATCAGGGGCCGGATCAACGAAGTGTCTCGTCCTCAGGAAGTTCGACGTCAGCATCGTGATGAGAGCGGTGAGCCCGATAATCGAATCGCTCTCCTTCCCCGGAACCGCTCGGACACCGAGCACTCGGAGCCGCCCGATGAGAAACTCCAGGAGCGCCTTCACCACGTACATCCTGGAGCCAGTGTAGTTGGACACGGTCCGCATGATGCTGCGACGTCTCTCCCACGTCACGGTAGCGCCATCGATGCCCAACCCTTCCGCAGGAAACAGCTCGCGCAGGTCCTGGTCGAGCGAATCCCGAAGCTCATCGACAGGCGGGCCGTCGGCTTCCGCGCGCCGCTTGTAGAACTCGGCAACCGTGAAGGCGAGCTCGTCTGGGTCAGTGGTCACCGAGCTCGGATCGACCGACGGGGAGAGGTGGCCGATCCTGGGTGCGAGCCGGTCGATGTACTCCAGTTTCGGCAAGGCCTCGGTCCCTGAATAGCGAGCCTTCCAGTCCAGTCCGGGGGTAAGCCACACCGCGAACGTCTCGGCGAAGTCCTCATCCGGGTGCTTCTGCGCGTACCAACCTGGAAGGTGGCGAACATGCTTCCGAGAAAACGGGCACGGCAAATAATCGTCATCGTACTCGGCGAAAAAATTGCCGAACAGCCGGGTCCACTCCGCCTCTTCGTACAGGCGATAGGCGTAGTTCACGGCGTGCCCCGCCTCATGCCGCAAGCCCATGAGGATCCGGTCGGAGTCCTCGAGGTCGTCTGCATGCTGTTCTTCTAGTGCCCAAAAACGTGAATCGACCAAGTAGAAGGGGACGCCGATGATCGGCACCCCATCGGGGCAACCCCACTCGTTCGCGACATAGAGGGGAGGTCGGAAACCAATGCCCGCTTGAGAGAGTTCCTTGTAGAGGGTCTCTACTTGCGGCCAAAGAGGGCTGGTCTCGAGCTTGAGGCCTAGCAGGTCCACCCTCTGGCCCCAAAGATCTGGAAGGCTGGCATTCGCTTGCTGGGTCACGGTGGGAAATGATGCAAGGCGTTGGCCGCCGGAACAAGGACCGGCGACGAAAAAAATATCTGCACGTCCTTTCCGTCCATGGCAGCAAAGCCACAATTACACTCAACGACAAGTAATTATTACTGATTTACGTGGCAAAAAATCCCCTCTTGACCCGAAAAAGGCGGTTCACCACCCCATTTTTTGTTCCCAAAAGAGCACCGCCAAGGCCACGGCGAGGGTGGCGAGGGACAGAACGCTGCCGTACCGAAGGAACTCGAAGAACCCCACCTTGATGCGGGGTCCATGGCCCGACGACGAACTCGCCTCGGCCGATTCGAACACGATGAGGTTTGCGACGCTGCCGAAGAGCGTGAGGTTCCCGGCGAGCGTGGAGGCAAAAGCCAGCACGATGAATCCCCAGCGTGGCTCGGGCATGTGCGGTACCCACTTGGCCGCCACGAGCACGAAGGGGACGTTCGAAACCAGGTTCGAGCCAACGACCGTTATGAGAGCGAAGGCTAGGTAGCCGGTAGCATTGGCCACGCCAATGTAGGGCAAGAGGGGCTCGGTGAGCTTGCTCAGTGCCCCCGACCGCTCGACACCGCGGATGACCACAAATAGGCCGGCGAAAAAAAGAAGGAGCACCCAATCGACCCGATGAAACGCCCTTCTTGGCTCCACGCGAGCGACGGCCAAAAGGAGGGCAGCCGCAACCATGGCCGCGCCGGCGAGCGAGCGGCCCGACATGGCCAGGCCCACGAAAAGCGCAAGGGCAAGGAGCCCTTTCCCAGCCAGCACCCGATCGAGCTCGGGTCTTGGCGGCGCGTGCTCGGCAAGCTTGCCGCGTGGGAGGACCTTGCGGAACATCCACGAAAGGAGCGCTGCGTCGACCGCCAAGCACAGCACTCCAGCTGGCAAAGACAGGAGCAGGTACTCCAGGTAACCGGGGTTTCCGGCCGCTGCCATGCCGATGATCATGTTCTGCGGGTTCCCGGTGAACGTCACGGCCCCACCCAGGTTCGAAGCCGTGGCCAGTGCCAAGAGGTACGGGAGCGCGGGAAGCCTGGCTTCCGATGCGACCGCCAGGACGAGCGGAGTGAACATGAGGCAAATGGTGTCGTTCACGAGGAGCGCGGACAGGCCGCCCGCCACGAAGACAAGGGCCCACAAGAGCGAGCGCGACGACCGAGCGCGCGTGAGTACCCACCAAGCCGTGTATCGGAAGAACTTCGCCTCCATGAGGTAGGCGGCGATGATCATGACGCCGAGGAGCAGGCCGATCGTGTCGAGGTTGATGGCGCGGTATGCCTCCTCGAGAGACAAGCCGCCGAAAACCACCATCGCGACAGCTCCACACAATGCGGCAGCCGGCCGATCCACGGGGATGAACGGGAGCCTCTGCCCGGCCATGGCCAGGTACGTGAGCCCAAAAATGACGAGAGGGGAGAACAAGCCCGATCGTTCTTACACTATCGGGCTGACAAGGTTGATGGTCTTGCGTTCGGTGCGAGCGAACGATACGCTTGCCCCATGCGCAAGTCCTTTGTGGTTGGTCTACTCATGTTGACGGCATGCGGTGGGTCGCAAAAGGGGCAGCTTTCTGGAGATGGCGCCGGTGAGATCGGCGAATCCTCCGGTGATGGAGACCTCAGGATCCCCAAGGTAGACACGACGCTCTGCGACGCATCGGGCAAGCAGGTGGCCCAATTTGACCTGAACCGGGACAACAAGCCCGACGTGTGGAAGCTCTTCAAGACCACCGAGCAGAAAGGAACCACGATCCAGGTCCTGACGTGCAAGCAGGCGGACCTGGACCATGACGGACGCAAGGACTACGTGGCCCAGTATGATGACTCTGGAGCGCTCCTCATCGAGGAGCAGGACTTCGACTTCGACGGTAAGTTCGACGCCCGGTACCACTACGACAGGAAGACCGGGAACCGCTATCTTGTCGAGCGCGAGACGGGCTTCGACAATAAGCCCGACATCTGGGAGAAGTACGACAAGGAAGGCCGCCTGCAGAGCGTGCGGCGTGACCGAAACGCCGACGGGAAGCCAGACTACTGGGAGCAGTACACGGCGGGCGTCTTGGATGCCATCCTGTATGACGACGACTACGACGGGAAAGTAGATCGCCAAGACGATGCCCGCCCCAAGGCGAGCCCCCAGGCGGAGCCCAGTTCGGCACCTGTAGGAGCGCCTGCGCCTTCCGCGGGCGGTTAGTACAAAACAGACCAAGTACGCCGCGGCGGCGCACTTGGTCTGTTTATTTCGCCCTGCCGTACTTGTCTTCCAGCCGCACCACGTCATCCAGCTCTGGAGTCGAGACCTCGACGATATCGCAGTCGTCAATTGCAATCATGCGATGACGCAATCCAGGGCGAATGCGAAAAGGCTCCCTGGGCTGGAGCTCGATGGTCTGCGGCTCTTCTCCCTCGGCAAAGAACTGGAACTGCAGGCGCCCCGAGAGAACCATGATGGTCTCGTCCTTTCGCTCGTGGTACTGGAGCGAAAGGCGTTCCCCTGCCTTGACGTGGAGGATCTTGCCGACATACCTGTCGGCATGCGCCCATATGAGCTCGTAGCCCCAGGGCTTGTCTACCGTGCGAATCGTGCTCACGCGTGCTTCCTTGGGCGGAACAAGAAGCCCATCGCTGAAGTCACGATCTTATAGGTCTTTTCGCTGTAGGGGTACCACCAGAGCTCGCGCGCGGTCGAGAAGCGGTCCACGTTGACGTGGCGCTTGAGGCACATCTCTCGCAGCCCGTCGTCCGAATGGGTGAATCCAAGACCACTTTGCTTGATTCCAATCCAGGGCGTCTCGGGGACACCAAACGAGAAGAGCACGTCGTTGATCATGACGGTGCCGCACTCGACTCGTTCGGCGATCCGCGCCCCCTTTGTACGGTCCTTGGTGAACACGTACCCTACGAGCCCGAGGTGGGAGTCGTTGGCCAGGCGGATGGCGTCCTCCTCACTGCGCACCTTCATGATGGGCATCACGGGCCCAAAGATCTCCTGTCGCATGACGTCCATGTCCTGGCGCACGTCCACGAGGACCGTGGGTGGGAAGAACAGGCCAGGACCCTCCATGCGCGAGCCACCGGCGAGGGCTCTCGCGCCCGCCGACACTGCCGTGCGAATTCGGTCTTCGACAATGGACACCTGCCGGTCCCAAGCCATGGCGCCCACGTCGGTGTCGAAGCTCAAGGGGTTTCCTTGGCGGAGGCTCCGTGTCTTGGCGACCACCTTTTGCACGAGCTCGTCGTAGATCGTCTCGTGGGCGTACACGCGCTCGACCGAGCAGCAGACCTGGCCCGAGTTCCCAAACGCGCCCCAAACGAGCGCGTTGGCCGTCCGTTCCAAATCGGCGTCCGCGCACACGATGGCCGGTGCCTTGCCTCCTAGCTCGAGGGTGTACGGGATGAGCCGCTCGCCGCACGCGGCAGCGACCTTGCGTCCAGTGACGACCGAGCCAGTGAAAACGATCTTGTCCACGCCAGCATCGATTAGGGCCGCACCGGTCTCGCCACGTCCGGTCACCACCTGGAGCAAGTCCTTCGGCATTCCGCAGGCGTCAAAGAGCTCCTTCATCTTCAGCGCGATGAGAGGAGTGACCTCCGACGGCTTCAGCACTACTGCATTTCCAGCGATGAGGGCCATGACGGTGTCCCCCATCGGAATCGACAGGGGGAAGTTCCAAGGGGCGATGATGCCAATCACCCCACGGGGCGTGTAATGGAGGTAGCTCTTCTTGTGCTTGAGAAGGTGAAGCGGAATTCTCTTGGGCGCGAGGATCTTTTCTGCGCGTTTCGCAAAGTAGGTCGTGAGGTCGGCGACAAGGAGGATCTCCATGCTGACCGCCTCGAGCTTGGTCTTCCCCCCTTCCTTCGAGAGGAGCTCCGCCACCTCGTTCGTTCGCTTGAGGATCTCGTCTCGAAATGCGAGCAGGCGCCGCGCCCGCTCGCACGCGGCTAGCTTTCCCCAGGCGGCCTGCGCCTCGCGGGCGCGCTGGACAGCATCCCGGACTTCAACCGGGCCCATGACCGAGACTTCGCCCAGGATTTCGCCCGTTGCTGGATTGCGGCTGACGATGACAGATGGACCTTCGCCTCTGGCCGAGGCCGCGTGCGCCTGCGCTGAGCCCATGGGTAACCTCCCTGATGAGGAGCCTGTTTTACGGCAGGTGATCGAGCGCGTCAACGGTGCTAGAAAGATCTCTGGAGGCGAACCTCGTGGACGACCAGCGCTTGTGGCCAAGGGCGAATGTTGCGCTCGACGTCGTGGTGTTCGTCGAAGGCCAGGCGGAGCCCACGCGTACATGCACGGTGAACATCAGCCGCGAAGGGATATTTCTCGCCGTGAATCCCCCACACCCTATCGGCTCGAAGCTTCATATCAAGCTCGCGTTGGGCAATCGAGACAAGCTCATCCTCGAAGGGATCGTGGTGCGCACGATCCCCGATCCAGAAGATCCGCTCCCGAGGCCCGACATGATCCCTGGGGTCGGAGTACTCCTCACCCAGACGAGTGCAGGCTGGACCCGCCTCTGTGACGAGCTCGTGAAGAGGGAAAGGACTTCCTAATAGGGATGGTGGTGTCCGTCCTGCCCTTCCAAGTGAGGATGGGGATGGGGATGGTGGTGGTGGTCTCCAGCCCCGTGGGGATGGAGGTGCTCGTGCTCGTGGCGCGCATGAAGGGCTGGCCGCTTGTGATTCGGTGGATCGCTCGTTCGCTTGGCCGACGAGCACGCAAGCACCACGAAAGCGCCGAGAAGCCCAACCATCAGGCCCCACGGCCGCAAAACGGTGAGAGTACCTCCAGTCATGGCTTTCCCTTCCGCTCGGCCTCCATCCGCCGTTTCAGCGCGCGGAGCTCGGCGTCCATGCTCTTGCCTCGCTCGGAAACGGTGGCCTTGAGCCGCTGGAGCTGGTCTTCTACGCTGGGCGTTTCTACGCCTGCGCGGCTGCTGCTCGATTGTCGACTAGGCGCTGCGCCACGCCCCGGAGGTGCCGCAGATCGTGAGCGGTCCGCGACATCCGGGTTCAAGTCCTCCAGGCCCACAGGAGGCTCTTCCGAGTCGGAGCCGCGCTGGTTGCGCCGATGCTGGGCGGACCCGATCGTCTCCAAGAGCACCGCGTTTCGCTCTTGGGCCATGTGAAGTGCGAGCTCCCCAACCAGGACCGCTCCGTCGTGCTTCCCGCGTGAGGATGCCTCTCGTGCTGCTCGCTCTCTGCGTTCCTTGCTCCTGAGCCATGAACGAAGGACCGATGAGACAAGGGTCATCTTCTCGATCGCTTCACCTATTCCGCGCTCAGCGAGCGCCACTACCTCTCGCGCTTCATGACCAGGACTTGGCATGAGGGCCAAGAGAGGAACGCCTGCCGCCAGTGCGTCGTGCACGCGCCGAGCGGAGGGCCTGGCGAGGATCAGGTCCGCCGCGCGCCACATGAAGTGCATGTCTGGGAGCTCACCGAGGAGTTTTGCCCTGAGGCCATGCATGGGAACGTGCTTGCGGAGGAGCTGCGCGGCTTGCTTGTCCTTCCCCACGTAGAACACCGCATGCACGTGCTCTGCGTCCAGGGCAAGCTGGAGGAGCAGCGGCGGGACCACGTCATGGGGGACGTCGGTCATGTCCAGGAGGAGCACGGTTTCTTCGGGCGCGAGGGAAAAATGGGCCCGCGCGAGGTCCCTGGGCTGGCGCCCCACCTCCGCGAGCGACCGGCTCGCAACTGGGCCCGTGACGATCAAGCGCGCCCCATCGAGGCCACGCGCCGCTAGGGCTACGGCCGCTTCGTCGTCGACCACCGCGTGGCGGTCCGCATCGACCACCCATTCCGGACCGGGATCCAGGTCGGGCACCACGGCCAAGACCGGAGCAATCCCGCCGGGCACGGTCTCGACCGCCGGTGCGCTCGCCTGCATGAAAGGCGACAAGTGCTGGTCCCGTCGCCAGGCGAGGATTCGCGCTGCGATCGGATCAAAGGCGACCGTCACGGCGGGAAGCACGCGCTCGATCACCCGGTCGAGCTTTTGACTCTCCGATGTCCCGAGAAGCGCCCTTGCGACTTGCGCGACGCTACCGGCGCGCGTCCCCAGATCGACCCTGTGAACGCTGATTTCCGCCCCGACGAGCGCTGTTGAAACCGAACGAGCGAGGTCCGTGGGCGTGACTCGACTCTCAAGGACGAGGACACGCGGTCGACTTGGCGATGGATCGCTCACCGCCAATCCCCGGACGACCAGGCTTCTGGGTTTACGAGGTGTACCGGCCGCTCACCTCGGAGGACAGAGGCTACCGCCGTCGCGCAAAGCTCGGCCATGCGGGCACGTGCCTGACTTGTCGCCGAGCCCACGTGGGGAAGAAGAACCGCGCGTGGCTGGGCAATGAGCCTCTCGGGCACTCGGGGCTCGTCGGCGAACACATCGAGCCCCGCACCAGCAATCGTGCCCTTTTCGAGGGCTCTTGCGAGCGCGTCCTCATCGACGCACGCCCCACGTGCCGTGTTAATGAGGAAGGCCGTCCTCTTCATGAGAGAAAGCTCATGCTCCCCGAGCATCCCTCGCGTCTCTCGGGTGAGTGGGCAGTGCACGGAAACGAAATCAGATTCAGCGAGAAGCTGCGGGAGGGGCACACGCGTTGCCCCCAAGCTCTGCTCCAGGTCCTCGGGAGCGCGACTGCGCCCGGCACAAAGGATTCGCATTTCGAACCCGCGCGCACGCCTTGCCACGGCACGACCGATCCGGCCAAGCCCGATGATGCCGAGGACTTGCCCGGAGACTGCCGCGCCGAGGAGCAGTCCAGGATCCCATCCTCTCCAGCCGCCGCTTCGCACTAGTCTATCGCCCTCTGTCACGCGCCTGGCGACGGACAAGATGAGCGCCATGGTGAGGTCGGCCGTGGCCTCGGTGAGGACTCCGGGCGTGTTCGTGACCAGCTTGCCATGTCGGGTACACGCCTGGACATCCACGTTGTCCAACCCCACTGCGTGATTGGCCACAATGCGGAGGCGGGGCGCACGGGCGCAAAGCTCCTCGTCAATTCGGTCGGTGAGGAGGCAGATGAGCGCGTCGGCGTCTTCGACGGCGGCCAAGAGCGCGTCCCGCGATAGACTGCCGCATGAGGGGGCAACGACATCGGCATCGCCGAGCCAAGGCCTGACGTCTATGGGCAGGGCGCTGCTGATGACGACACGCGCCATGGCTGGCACTCTATCACGGGCCTGGCCTTTCGTGACCACTCGCGGGGTCTTAGGGCAGCCATCGAGCCGGTGGACGCCATGTCTGCGGCTGGCGCCCAGTGCGGACGGTTCGTCCGCAAACGCTGGCGTGCAACCCAGCATTCTCGCCGAGTTGACGCTGGCACGAGGGCTGCTTAGCCCGGGGACCATGTCGATGAGGCAATTCGCATCATTCAAGCGAGGAGGTCGCGCAATGGTAAGGGAAACGATTCGTGGATGTGCTCTCGGTGTTGGATTTCTCTTCGTGCTGGCTTGCAGCGGCTCGGAACTCAGTCCCTCGGACGTGGAAACGAGTCTGACCGTCTCCACCGATTCGTTGGCAATCGCGGAATTCGACATCTCGGACCACCCATCGATCGCAAGCGACGTGCGTGCGGTTGGAACCTGGTCCAACGCGCAGCCGCTGCCGCGGCGTTGTGGGGACCACGAGGTTCTCCTCTCCCTCTCGCTAAAGGAAGCAGGCGGTTCTGAGACCGAGATCTCGACGTGCACCACCGAGAGGAAGGTCGACGAGTACATCGCCTGGATCGAGCGCTCCCTGGCGAGGCCTGCCGATGGAATTGGCGAAGTAAGCCAAGCCGTCTATGGACATGAGGCTGGTTGTCGAGCGGGAAGCTCTTACAGCTGCTGCCGCCTCGGTGGTGGTAGCCACATGCTTTGCAACTTCTGGTTCGGATACTAGGTCACCCTACTACGCGGCTTTGCTCAGGGCGAGGTCGTGAAGTCCAGGGCAAAATCGCAGGTGATCGCAAAGTGGTCGATGCGGCTCGCGTAGTACTCCCCGTCCGGCTTGCTATTCCAGTCAAAGCCCTTATCGAGCGGGTCCACGTTCGCAGGATTGGTGCCGAATTCGTCGGCGCCCCAGATCTGGCACGCGCCGGTGGCACGTTCGGCGAGGACGTGATCGATCGCCAGCCCGAACGTTTCGCGATTGGTCGCATGCTGTGCCCCGTTCGCGTCAACCGGGGTGAAGTCCTGGAACCTGCGGCCCACGCCCACGTGGCGGGTCCACAGGTCGAGCTCATCCTCCTTAATGAAGCGCACTGGATCGACGTTGAAGTCACCCGCCACGAGCGTGAGATCGTCGGTGACCAATGGGACGTCGCCAAACCCGGCGAGCCCATCGAAGACCTGCCGAAGCTGCAGGCCACGGCAGCGATCTCCGAAATAGAGGCCGCTGCTCGCTGATTTACCGGCGGCGTTCGGGTGCACGTGAACCACGCGCAATACTCCCCAAGCGGTCTTGACCGTCAGCGCCGAGACCGTCGACTCGGCATCGCAAAGCTCCTCTGTGCACTCGCCAGCCGAGTAGACGCATGGATCGAGCGGCAACGGTGGAGTCGTCGCTCCATCTAAGACGAAGCCCCCAGGCGGCACGCCTGCAACGGTCCCGAAGTCGGTGCGGACGCCGACGCACTCGACATGCTGACGGGCGTCACAGGCGATGGAGTAGTCGTCGCCGAGGATCCGCTGGACGGCTGCCGGCCGGTTCGCCGAGCTCCAGCACGTCAGGGCCGGGTTGCTCTCCGTAAAGGTCTCACAGTGCGTGGGCGGAAGGACCTCCTGCAGGAAGACGATGTCGGCCCGCTTGGCGCGGATCTGGGCGCCCACGTAGTCCTCATAGTCTTGATCCTTGAGTCGGAGCGGGTAGTACGTGTCGGCGACGTTCGGGTTTCCGATGTTGTAGGTCATCACGCGGACGGGCACAGCGTCGGGAGAAATGTCCTCGGCGCACGCCGCGGAAATGAGCAATGGGGCGACGATCCAGCCTGGTCGGAGCGTTCTCGACATGCAGCGAACCTAACTGCGAGGGTTCGCGAGGACAAGAGGCGCCGTGCCCGCGGGGTGCAGTTCCGACCGTTGACATTACCAGGGGAAGCAACTAGCTTGCGCGCCGGTGGAGGGAGGTCGCATGGAGTGGAAGAGGAGATGAATTGTCCCGCCTGCCAAGCTAAGAATCGCCCGGGTGCCAAGCGATGCAGCCGCTGTGGTGCACCCCTTCCGGCCGCCTGCATCGGTTGTGGGGCCCCTGTGTCCGAGGGGACTGAATTCTGCTCTTATTGCAGGACCGACCGAATCTCCACACCGCTCGCGGCCGAAGATCTTTTCCCGACTGTCCGGTCTGATCTCATGCCAGCAGCGAACACGCCGTTCGAGCTTCGGCCCCGCTTTGTCGGCAGGAATGCCGAGCTCGAGCATCTCGACAAGTCGTTTCTAGGGGTCCTGGAGAAGCGAGCCCTCGTCTTCATGACCATCGTGGGCTCGCCAGGAGCTGGGAAAACACGCCTAGTGAGGGAGCTCGCCAGGGGCATCCAGCACAGAAACCCCGAAGTTCGGTTTCTCCTGGCCAACGCGGGCGGTCCAACTGCCCTTCCCTATTCAGGATTCGTGCGCCTCCTTTCTGCGCGCTTTGGGATCACGGCCACCGACTCCGCCGACGCCGCAAGGGAAAAAATCACGAGCGGCGTGGCCGACGTGCTCCCGGCCACGAAAGTCACGGAGGTGGCGCACCTTCTCTCGCATCTCTTGCGAGTTCCGTTTCCTCAGAGCCCGGTCGTTGAACCGCTCGCCGAGTCCCCGCAGCAGCTCGAGACCCGCACGTTCATCGCGGTGAAGCGCTTTCTTTCCGCGGATGCGGATCGAGGAGCGCTCATTTTGTGCCTCGATGAGCTGGAGCGGGCTGGGACCGAAACCGTAAATCTCCTCCATTATCTCGCGGCAGGGCTCGCATCGTCGCCGGTCATGTTGATCGGGATTTCGCGCCCCAACCTGAACGAGGTCCACCCCTCCTTTGGGGATGGGGAGGCTCCTGTGTTTCGGCTCGACCTGGGACCGCTTGGTCACCAAGAGGCAGAGGAGCTGGTGAGAGAGCTCCTGAAGCCCGTGCGCGGGGTTCCCGAATGGCTGGTCAAGCATGCCGAGCGCCTGGGAGGAATGCCGAGGACTCTCATCGAGCTCGTTCGGTACCTCGTCGAAGCCGAAGTCATAGCCAGCGGGGGTCCTTTGGCCGCACCGCCCCCGCCGCCTCCTGGCGCGGTCGACAAGCCGCCCAGCGCACCGCCCATGGCGTGGACGCTCGATCGCGTGCGGCTTAGCAGGCTGCGACTTCCAGAGAAACATGAGGAGATCCTCGCCCAGCGCCTGGGTCAGATGCCGGCAGAGGAACGGCATCTCTTGGAGAAAGCGGCCGCATGCGGAGAGATGTTCTGGCTCGACGCCGTGGTGGCGCTGGGCCGCGCGTCCCAACCGGGAATGGACCCGGACGGCCCGAGCTTGGCAGAGATCGCGGCGGCCGGGGATCGGTCGCGCCAGCATGCGGCCGACGTGCTGGCCAGGCTCGCACAGCGCGAGTGGATCCTCGAGTCGCAAGGCAGCCAGGTTCCAGGGGAGCGTGAGTTCCGCTTCGCCTATCCCCCGCTCCGGGATGTCGTGTACGAAGGCATCGAGAAGAACGCGCGGCAGCGGTACCATCGCCTGGTCGCCCAGTGGGTTGAGCTTGGCCCGGAAGGTCGCAGAGAGGGCGAGCAGGAAGAGATCGGCCGGCACCTGGAGCTCGCCGGTGACGGCGAAGCCGCAGCCCTGCGCTACCGACGAGCGGCGGATGCGGCGCGCGCGCGCTATTTCAACGACAAGGCGATTCGCCTGTATGCCCACACCTTGGCCTGCTTGGGCGAGGGAGACATCGCCGCGCGCATCCATCTCTGGCACGATCTTGGCTCGGTCTATGAGCTCAAGGGTGACTTCGAAGCCGCGCTGGGTGCGTTTGAGCGAATGCTCCGCCTCACCTGGGTGGTCGCTTCGCGCGTGAAGGCCGCCGTCGCCTTCAACAAGATCGGTCGTGTTTACCGCCGCAAGGGCGATCCCAGGCTCGCCCTCGACTACCTCGTCAGGGCACAGGAGCTCTTCGAGCAGGCTGGAGACGATCGGGGAGTCACCGGCTCCCTCGCAGATATTGGCCACGTGCTCTGGTTGCTCGGCCGCTACGACGAGGCGTTCGAGAAAATCACCCGCTCGCTGAACAAGCGTGGGCAGCTCGGGGACAAGCGGTCGATTGCAGCGTCGCTGTCCGACCTCGGAAATATTCAGAAAGACCGCGGCAAGCTTGCGGAAGCCGAGAACTGCCATCGAGAGGCGCTCGAGCTCCGGCGCCAAATCGGAGACCGCGCCGGTGTCGTCCTCTCCCTCAACAACGTTGCGGTGTTGCGCTTCGAGAGAGGGGACCTGGAAGGTGCGCGGCGCGGCTGGGAGCAGGCCTTGTCCGAGGCGGAGGAGATCGGCGCTCTGCCCCTTCAGGCCTTGGCGCTCAACAACCTCGGGGAGCTGGCCCTCGTCGAGAAGAAGTACGAGGAATCCAGGCGTCGCCTCGAAGAAACCGTCGCCCTGTGCCGGGAAATCGACGATCGGCGCCTGCTTTCCGAGGCCACGCGCAACTTGGGCCTACTCGAACTCGACGAGGGGAATGCAAAGAGCGCCCAGGATCTGGTGAGGAAGTCCTTGGAAATGGCAGAGGCGTCAGGGTTCCGCGATTACGTGGGGCGAGCCCTGCTTGCCCTGGGAGAGGTACACGCCGCGACCCTGTTTGATGAGAACGAAGAAGGAACCAAGCCGTCGCCGGTGAGCCCGGCCGAGGAGTATTTCCAGAAAGGCGTCGAGGTATTCCGGGAGCTCGGGAACGAGAGCGAGCTCGCCAAGGGGCTCGAGCGTTTCGGCCGCTTCAAGCTCGAGCGCGGTGACGTTCGCCATGGGCGCGGCTTGCTCGAGGAGGCACAGAAGATCTTCCAGAAGCTTGGGATGATGGCAGGCGAGGACGTGAAACGGGTGATCCGCGAGCTGCAGTAGGGCGCAGCCCTCTGCGGAACGATGAACACCAAGGGGAACTCCAGCCCCTTGCTCGCGTGGAGCGTCAGAACGGCCACCTTCTGCGGCTGGAGCTTCACGTCCGCCTCGCCGGGCAGGGGAAGCTCGGCCAAGAACTCCTCGACGTTGTCCCGAAAAGGGATCGCCGGCGTGGACAAGAGATCCACCGCCACCCCGAGCCCGGTCCTTCATTGGAGCGCCTAGCGGCCTCCCATTGGTGTTAAATAACCCCCAATGATGGTTCTTCCCCTCCTGGTAGGCGCCGCGGCGTTGCTCATTGTCGTGGGTGTTCTCTGGTACCGATCGCTTTCACGGCAAAGAAACGCCGCGGGGATTTCGACTTCCCTGGGCGGGAGAACCACGCAGATTGGCTCACTGATGACCAAGCGCCTTGTTCGCCGCCTGTGGCTACGGGTCCGGCAGGTGACGGCGAGCCGCGAGCAGAGGCAGAAGCTCGCCGCCCAGTACCACATGCAGACGGCGGCCGAGGCCGCCCAGGTACTCGGCAACATGAAGGGCGTCTTCATGAAACTGGGCCAAATCATGTCGTTCGCCAACGACGCGCTTCCCGTAGAGGCAAGGGCCGCCCTGCAGAGCCTGCAGAAGGACGCGCCACCCATGGCGTTCGCGCTCGTCAGGGGCGTGGTCGAGTCGGAGCTCGGTGGTGACCTCGGTCGGTTCTTCCGTCACTTCGATGAAGAGCCCATCGCCGCTGCTTCGATAGGCCAGGTGCACCGGGCCATGCTCAAGGACGGACAAGAAGTCGCCATCAAGGTCCAGTACCCGGGCGTTGACGAGGCCATTTCCAATGACCTCAAGGCATCGGATCGGCTCGCGCTCATGATCGACGCGGTAAACAAGACCGCCGACATGAGTGCCGTCGTGGAAGAGCTAAAGGAGCGAATGCTCGACGAGCTCGATTATCGATTGGAAATGCAGAACCAGCAGCTCTTTGCGCGGCTCTGGGAAGGGCACCCGCTGATTCGGATTCCTCGGGTTTACCCTAGCCTGTGTGCCAAGCGCGTCCTGTGCCAGGAGTTCAAGCGGGGATTCGGCTTCTATGATTATCTCGAGCAGGCCAATGGTGAAGAACGCCGATTAGCCGCATTTGTCATTGGCGATTTCGTTTTCGAGTCGATGTTTCGACACCTCGTGTACAACGGCGACCCACACCCCGGCAACTACATCTTCCACGAGGACGGCGGCATCTCGTTCATTGATTTCGGCTGCGTGAAATACTTCGGCATCGATTTCATGCGGGACATCAAGCGGTTCTTCCGCGCGGTCATTGAAAACGACCGCGCGGTCCACGACGAGTATCTCTACAAGCTCGGGCTCGTGTTTCGTGGGAGAAACCTCGACGTCGAAAACATGTGGCACATGTGGCGCTACCACCTGGAGCCTTACACGAATGACGAGGTGTTCACATTTAGCGCCGATTACGTCGCCCGCGCGCGGGGCGTCATGGCCACCGACAGGCTGAAGCAATACAACCTCCCCCGGGACCTCTTGTTCTTCCTGCGCATTACGTTTGGACTCAATGCCATTTCACAGCAGCTCGGCGCGAGCGGGAACTTCCATCGAGCAGCGCGCCGCTATTTCTTCGACGAGCCGCATCCGCCTGGCGTAGCTACTCTAGGCATTCGGTTGCCTGACAAGTTCATGTCGTCCAAGGTGGAGCCGGTGGAACGGCCGGCTCCCGCGTCAATAACCCTCGCCACCTAGCCGAGCCACCAATGGCTCGTCTGCCGGAAGGACCATGTAGCCGGCAAGCCGCGCGATCGGAACCCAGGCGAAGTCCTTGACCTCGACCGCCCGTGGCTGGGACCCCGACATGAGCGAGCACCGGTACACGAGCATGTACACGTCGTAATCCGGGTACGCATGAAACATGACATCCCAAATGCGTCCTACGGTTACGTCGATGTCGAGCTCTTCCTTGAGCTCACGGGCGAGCGCGCCCTCGGGAGACTCCCCGAGCTCGACCTTTCCCCCCGGGAACTCCCAATACAAGGGGTGCGGCTGCTCCTCGCGCCTTTGGGTAATCAGGACCTCGCCGCTCGAATTGACGATCAGCGCGGCGACGACGAGCTTTCGGTGGCGGTGGCGTTCCAAGACGGCCTCTCAATGGGCAAAGCCTTGCAGGCGAGCAGCTTACAGGAGGCCGCGCCCATGAGGAAGCCACCGACATGCGCCCAAATGGCAATAGAGCCGTCCGCACTGTCCGAAAGGAGCTGCCAAAGGAACCACGCGCCCAGGGCGATGTACGATGGAACCGCTACCACGTCGACGACCACCGACACGAAAAGCAAGAGGTCCACCCGCGCCCGCGGATACAGCACGAGAAAAGCGCCCAAGACGCCCGCGATGGCGCCCGAAGCGCCTACGATGGGAATCCTCGACCCCGGATTCATGGCCACTTGAAAGATCTCGGCCAGCACGCCGGTGAGAAAGTAGAAGAAGAGGAAACGCCCTGTCCCCAAGGCACCCTCGACGCTCTTGCCAAAGACCCAAAGGAACCAGGCGTTCCCCAGCAAGTGTGTCGTGGCGCCGTGAAGGAACATCGCAGAAAAAATGGTGAATGGCAGAGGGAGGAGCGCCGGCGGGTGCAAGTTCCCATCGACCAAGTCCTTCTGGTTCGCGAGCTCAAACGGGATAGCGCCCCCCGCATAGAGGAGCCATGGGTCGCCACTTAGGACAAGCTCTTGGTAAAGCAACACGAGCGAGCTAGCCAGGATGAGACCCACTGTTCCAAGCGGTGGGTTGCTGCGCGGATTGCCATCCGCTCGCTTGGAATCCGGCTCCCTTCCCAGCGCGACGCTCCGATGGCCAGCGGCGGGCAGCGAGCTCGGTAAGCCCACGCCGGGCACCGCTCTGAGCGGGATAAACACCCTTACTTTTCTAAGTACGCGTCAGTGTGGAACAATCCTTGACACCACGAGGAGGTGGGCTAGAGTGCCTGCGATGCGCCTTTACGCCGCCAAGGTTCCAACCATCTCTGCCGAGATTGTCCGCACCCTCATCGCCGCTGGCGATATCGAGGCGGAATCCGCTCAAGAGGTAGAGCTCGATGTCGCCGCCGTGCTCAAGGAGTATATCCGCGTGGACCGCGAAATCACGGACCGTGCGAAGGATGTGCTCGAGCAGCGGAAGCTTCCGTACGAGCAGTTCGGCAAGATCAAGCGGGCGCTTGCCGAAGAGAAGGACTTTGGCCTCGGGGAAGAAGCGCTCACCTGGGTGAGCACGCAGCTTCTCGAGACTTTCATGCACAGCCGGAACGTGGACGAGGTTTTCGCTGACGATGCCACTCTTCGCCGCCGCGTTCGCGACGTGCTCAAGAAGCACATGGCGGTCGATGATGAGCTCGACGCCGAGGTCCGTCAAAGGATCAAAAACCTCGAAGAAGGCACCGCCGCCTGGGAGCTCGAGTATGGCCGCGTGATGCAGCAAATCAAGCAGAAGCACGGAATTAAGGATTAGCCCACAGTCCTTCGTTTCCTAGCCGGCCACCTCGCCACGACAGTACCGACGACGAGCGCGACACTCGTTCCCGCTGTGAGCAAGACCCCAGCGCGGAAGCCCCAAGGGCGGTACTCCATGACGATGCGGTGATGGCCTGTCCTGATTCCAAGGCCCCGGAAAAGCAAGTCTGTCGGGTACATGGGGGACGGCAGCCCGTCTACCCTTGCATGCCACCCGCTCTCCCAAGTATCGGTGAGCACGATGAGCGACGGCGCCTCGGCCCATGCCTCGATGACGACGCGGGACGGGTGGTACTCCACAATGCGCGCGCGCGCGCGTCCTCCCTTGAGACCGGCGAGGACGCTCTCGCTGGCTTCCACCACGGCGACCTCGGCAAGGCGCTCCGACCCGACGATGCCACGCAGGAGCTCCTCGGCGTGCACAGGTCCCGCTGCGGGGCGCAAGTCGGTGGGTACTAGAACCCTCGGGAGCGCACTGGGATTCTTCGTGATCACCGCGCCGTCCCCCCGCCACGCGATCGGCCAGCCAGAGGGCGCCTTGTCGGGCCGGGACACCACGTGGGAAACGCCGAGGAGGTCTATGAGTGGCGAGCCCACCTTGTTAAGGAGCGTCCAGGTGGCCTGCGTCTTGGCGCCGTCCACCAGGGCCATGAACCGACGGTATCGCACCGGGAATACCGCCGATACCGCGCGGACGTCCCCCATCTCCACGAGCGTGGCGACATTGGGCGTCATGGCCGCCCGGTCTGGATAGGCTCCCAGCCCTGCGAGACGAGCGGGCGCTCTTGGCAAGGCGCCAATCGCCTTGGCTGCCGGGCTCGACAAGCTTCCCTGATGGGAAGGCGCCACGGTTCGCGAGGCCGAAACGAAGAGCGACACCGCGGTAGCCCCGACCAGCAGGGCGCGGCCGATGCCGTCCCGCAAGCGGGGCCAGGCCAGGCAAGCGACAACGAGAACCGCCCCGACAATCTCCCCAACCCAGACATCGGGAAGCCGATGCAGTCGCAAGTAGGCCAAGGCATCGCACCCCCCCCATGCCAAGGCGGCGACAGCCGCCCCTTTCCATGCCACCCGCCCCTCCAGCCTCCCCGCGCGCAGTGCGTCCATGCCATGAGCCGAAAGGAGCGCCATCGCGAGCGCCACGAGGAAGACGCTGTAACGCGGGGGTACGAGGCCCCCCAAGGGAGGAGGCGCGAGCGACTGAACGGCGAACAACGCGGCGGCAAGGGCCACCGTGGCCCACGCCGCTCTCCTCGCCGCCATGACGGTAGGCGCTTCGGCCCGGCCCGTGAAAAACGCCATGCAAGAAAGCAGGAGGGGCACGGCACCTAGGCGCAGGAATGTCGGTACTGCGCGGAAGTAGATCATGTCGGAGGCAAACATGCCCGCGAGCTTGGCGTCGGTCTTGTAGCTCGCCCCTCCATCCAGGAGGAAGGAAAGGAGCGGCACCACGACCACCCCGCCCAGCCCCACGCCTAGCGCTGCTCCCGAAAATAGGCGGACCCACGTGCGCCCATCGGGGCCGGCCGTGCACCCGGCAATCAGGATGCTTCCGAGGGCGGCCAAGGCCGCGAGCTCAGGATGCGCCGAGTACAGCGTGACTCCCACCGAAAGCGCGTGGAGGGCGACACCTCCTGGCCGACGCCCGACCACGAGGAGAGCTGCGATGGTACACAGCGGGAGCATGGCGTAGGCAGTCCCTTCCGTCGGAAGGTCAAAACGTGCCGCCGCCAAGCCTCCTGCCCCGTAGGTCACCGCGGAGAGAGCCGCCGCGAGCCGCCCGGTCCCCATGGTGCGCGCAAGCAGGAAGGCACCCGACACCGCCACCACCCAGCGGAGGAGCAAGAACCAGGTGTAGCTTCTTTCCGACGGCGCCAGCCAGAAAGGAACTAGAAAAGGGGAAAGCGGCGCCGAATGAGCCTCGGCCAAGAGAGGAGTACCTGCCCCGACGTAGGGGTTCCAAAGGGGTACATTCCCCGTGCGAAGCTCCGCGGCGGCCAGGACGGCTGCCGGGTAGTGGACGAGCATCCCCGACGTGTCCCAGACCTTGCGCTCTGGAGCACCCTTGGCGAACGTGTCCTTAAATACGGGGTCACCGACCAGCGCTCCCGTCGGCACGAGTGACTCCCTGCCCAGCGTCGCGCGCGGAAAGGCCCCTGCAACGCACAAGAGGCCCAGGACGACGGAGAGCACCAGGTCACGGCGGGACATCGGGGCGCGTAGCATAGCCGCAACGGGGGCAACTGTCGCAACACGCAACGGGGGCAACTTGCGCGGTCGATTCCGTCGGGATACGCTCGCCAGAAAGCGTGGCGAATATCCACGTATATATCGAGCTGGTGGAAAACATGCCAGCGCGGGCGTCCCTGGAGGCTCTGGGGGAGGCACGCCGGATCGCGTCTTTTGTCGGCGCGACGCTCTACGCCGTGCTTCCGTGCGTGACTCCCCCAACGTATGGGGAGCACGACGTTATCGCGGAGCTAGGTCGCCATGGAGCCGACAAGGTCGTGGTCGTAACCGGCCCCACGCTCGGCGAGCCAGTCCTATTCGCCAGTCACGGGCAGGCGGCGGCCGCAGCCTGCGAGGAGGTGCCTCCTGCCCTGATTCTCCTCGCGGCCACACCAGGAGGACGCGACTTGGCCCCTCGCCTCGCCGCACGCCTGGGTGCGGCGCTCATCTCCGAGCCGTCCATCGAGTTTGGCCCACGAGGGGAGCTCGTGTTCTCGCGCCTGGTTCATGGCCGGAGGTATCGCCGTCGCATCGCGGTCGACGATCTCGAGCGGCCAGCGGTCGCGACGCTCACCGCGGGGTCGTACTTCGCGTCCCCGGCAAGCGACGACGCGGAGGTCTTGGCGCTCGGCGCTTCAATCCAGGCCTACCAGCTCCAGGAGATAGGCCGGTCGCCGGATCCTTTCGCGCCCCTCGACAGCGCAGAGGTGGTGGTCTGCGCCGGAGCAGGGGTCAGCCCAGAGGTGTTTCGCCTGCTGGCCGATCTGGCGCGGGCGCTGGGCGGGGAGCTTGCCGTCACCCGCAGTGCCGCCGTGCGAGGGCTTGCCCCCTTGGATCGCGTGGTGGGGATCACCGGCCGCGCGGTGTCCCCACGGCTTTACCTCGCCTTTGGCGCATCTGGCTCTCCAGGCCATCTCCTTGCCATCGCCCCGGATACGACCATCGTAGCGATAAACCGCGATCCCGCCGCACCGATCCTCCGCTCCGCCACCTATGGCCTGGTTGCCGATGTTGGTAGCGCAGCAGCTGAGCTCTTGGCATCCCTTAAGCCCGGGCATGGCTGCTCGATCCCTTCACGGTCTACCCTCCCGGCGCCACCCGCCGATGGCGCAAGGGGCGCCAAGGGGGTCGCCCGATGAGGATTACGGTGCTTCTCAGGCGGCTCAGGGATCAGCCGAACGGAACTCCTTCCAAGCAGCTTCTCGGGGAGTGCGAGATCGCCGCGTTCTCCACCGCACTGGCCCTGCGCGAGGCTGTTCCTGGAACTCAGGTGAACGTCCTCGCCGCGGGCCCAGCGTCCCTAGAAGACGAGGTGCTCACCCGTGCCCTCATGGCCGGCGCGGACCATGCCGTGCGGGTTTCTGACCAGTGCCTCGAGTCCGTGGACTACCTGGGAATCGCACGCGTCTTGGCGGCCGCTTGCCGGAAGTCGGAGTTCGACTTGGTGCTGTGCGGTGATCGCTCCGAGGACGAGGGCCAGGGTGCGGTGGGACCTGCCGTGGCCGAGCTGCTTGGAATCCCCCACGTCACGGCGGTGGTTGAAACGGCACTCCTAGAGGAAGCGACTCCCACCGAAACGAGCCCCGTCTTGCGGGTTTCGCGTCGTGATCCTGGCATGACCCGGACCTTTCGGCTGCCGCTTCCAGCCCTGATTACGGTAGCCCGGACCCACGGTCCGGACGTGGTCTTGGGGACAGACCCCTTGCCTTCCTGCGTGAGTCCCGTCGAGGCACTTGATCTGACGTGCCTCGGAATCCAGGCGGCAGAGCTTCGGCACAGGGATCGTTGCATCGGGCGAGCGCACCCCGTCCGCGTGATGCGGAACGCAACCGTGGTGAAGGACGCCGACGAGTTCCTCGCCCGGCTGCGCGAAGATCGGCTCTTGCCTTAGGAGGATGACGGGTGGTGACGCGAGCCCGCGAGGTGGCGGCGCCGAAGGTCGCCCTTGCGACGGAGGACGAGCGCACGGCTGCCGAGGTCGTGCGTGTCGCCGCCATGCGAGGCTACCCCGTCGAGAGACTTGGCCTTGAGGCCGCCATCCACGCGCCCGTGGGCGTCATCGTGCACGCGCCCGGGAAGCCGATCACCCCGGAGGTTGCGCTGCGCCTGGCTCCGCTTTGCCAATCTGCGGCTGAAAATCGCAGGCCGGTCATCCTGTGTGCGACGATGGAGCGGGTCCGGGGAAAGCAGGCCGAAGAACGGGCCGCGGCGCTCTCGTACCTTCGAGCCCACGGCGCCATACCGTGCGACGATCCGGATGCCTGGTTTGAAGCCGCTGCGCTCGTGGCAGGGTTCGGTGTTCCGCGAGGTCCCAAGGTGGCCATCATTGCCCCGCCAGGCGGCTGGCTCTACCTTCAAGCGACGTCCTTGTCCATCGAGGATGAGGCCCGCGGCGCCAATCGGCTCCCCGTCGCCGAGATGCCGGGCGACGCCCCTCCCGCCGACGTCGCACTCGTGGACATGGATGCCATTCCGCCGAGCGCCCCCGACCGCGTGGGAAGGGCGCTCGTCGTCCCGATCGTGGCGCGCGCCGAAATGCTATCGCCGAGCGGGCCGCCTGCCCTGGTCGGGCTCCGAGCGGCCCTGACCGCGGTGGCTCTCGTTGGCAGGCATGCCGAGCGGCTCCAGCAAGGGCTCGGGCCAGGACTGATCGCAGACGTGAAGAAGCTCAAGGTCGATCGGGCTCGCATGGAAAAGGCGCTCGATCAACCCGGCGAGCGCCTTGGCGATCACGAATCGAAGCTCCTCCTCTCAGCCTTCGGTGTGCCCGTGACGCGCCAAGGAGTAGCGGCCACGCCGTCGGCAGCCGTGCGCATTGCCCAGTCGTGTGGGTTTCCAGTCGAGGTCAAGATCTGGGACCCCAAGGGCGTTACCGAATACGAGGGAGGCCCCGTCATTGTGGGGCTCCGGAATCCGCCCGACGTCCGCCGTGGATTTGCCCAAGCCGCCAGCGCCGCGGGCATGCCTATTGGCGCTCTGGTGATCGTGCGCGTCACGCCTCCCCCAGGACGAAACGTGGCCGCGCGCATCGAGAAAATCGCCGAGCTCGGATGGACCGTGCTCCTCGAAGTTCCTGGACACCCCAAGCCGCTCGCAGCGCCAGCGCCGCTCCGCAGGGCCGATGCCGACGAGCTCGCGTCCGCAGTGGAATCATCCCGCGCCGGGGAGGCGGCACCAGACCTACGCGCGCTGGCCGATCTCCTCCTGCGAGCATCGCTTTGTGCAGTCGACCAGCAAGAAACCGTGGACGCCATTGATATGGGGCGAATCGTCGTGGCATCCAAGGGCAACGGGGCAGTCGTCGTGGATGCGCGCACGAGGCTCAAGAGGCGAAAGCGGTAACTCCCCTCGTGATGCTAAACTATCCCAATGCGGCGGGGCGTTTTGCTGTTCGTCTTGATGGCCCAAGCGCTCGCGCCCACGCCCGCTCATTCCCGCTCGGAACTCGGACCGTCCCCGCGTCGAAGCGTGGTGGCAGAGGTTCGTTCACTGAGCGATGCTCCTGCCACCGGTCCCAAGCACGCACCGGTCACGGTCGAGGTCTTCTGCGCGCACCTCTACCGCCAATGTCGGGACGTGTACCGGGTCCTCGCCGAGCTTTCGAAACGACATCCGACGCGGCTGCGGGTGGTCTACCGCCTGATCGCGCTCAACTTCCAGGATGCCGCCCTGTTCGCGGAAGCAGCTCTCGAAGCCTGGGCCCAAGGGCGCTTTCTTGAGTTCCAGAAGCTGGTCCACGAGCAGCAGGGCGCCCTGGCGCGCAAGGATCTCGAGCGCTTGGCTTCACAGGCAGGGCTCGACATGGCAGCCGTGAGGACCGCCCTCGCGGACCAAAGGCACCGACCACAACTGGAGTACAACGATCTCTGGGCGACGAGACTCGGAGTCGATCGCACGCCCGCCTTGGTGTGGAATGGAAGGCTGCGCGCGACCGCGATACACGTTGACGCGTACGAGCAGCTGTACGACGAAGCGCACGCCGAGGCGCGCAAGCTGCTCGACCGAGGAGTCGCCGCAACGCGGCTCTACCCCGTGCTCTTGCGCAGGTCGTCACGCCAAGGTGGCGAGCACGCATTGGACAGCACGCCCGCCAATTCACCGACATCGCAAGCGACGGGAAACATCGACCTTCATGCGCCGCGCGTGACTATCGCTTTAGGGGGCGCCCCCTCGCGTGGCCCCGAGGGAGCCGAGGTCACAATCTTGGTGTTCTCCGATTTTCAGTGCGCGTATTGCGCCTACCTCCAACGCAGCCTCCGCCGTGCCGAGGAGGCCTACGCGGGGCACGTGCGGCTCGTGTACAAGCACTTCCCCATGGCCTCGAACACCGAGTCACGTCTTGCGGCAGAGGCCGCGGCTTGCGCTCAGCTACAGGGGCAGTTCTGGCCCTTTCACGACAGGCTATTTCAGGCGCCCACCCGGCTTTCGCGTTCTGCACTCCTGCGCGTCGCCGCCGACATCGGCCTGGAACCTGGCCGGTTCCTGGAAGACTTGGAGACTGGCCGCTGCGCGGAACAGGTCGATGCCGACATCGCCCAGGCGAAAACCCTCGGGGTTGTGCAGGCCCCTACCCTGTTCGTGAATGGCCTGCGCCTGCCCGGCACGCGCAACTTCGAGGACCTGCGCCTTATCCTCGACGAGGAGCTGCGCCCCGGCCTGCTCGAAGCGCTCACGTCTCGGCTTCCTGACTGACCACCAGGAGCCCTCCTGCGGTCACTAGGCCTCCGCCCAGGAGCGCTGCGAGCCCAGGCGCTTCCCCAAAGACCACCCATCCCACTACCACAGCTGCGACGGGCTCCACGTAGGTGAGGACGCCCACCCGCTCGGCTGGAATCCGCCTGAGCCCCTCATAGTAGATCATCCCTGCGAAGAGGCCACTCACAAGAGCACCAAGCGCAGGCCACGCTAGGCCGCTCGCTCCCCGGGGTATTCCGCCGAGAAGGAGCAAGACGAGCGTGGCCACGAGGGCATGGTAGGAAAACAGCTCCGCGTTGCCAAAACGCGGCGCAACGGCCTTGGAGAGGAGGACCGCGGCGGCGTAGAAGACCGCTGAAGACCCGCCTAGCCAAGCCGCGTGGCGGTCCGCTTGCCCATCCGCTCGGCCATCGCCCGGTGCCCCGAGGAGGAGCACCGCGGTCCCGGCAAGCGCGAGGACCAGCGCCAAGGGGGTCCGTGGCGAGGTGCGCTCTCGCAGAAAAAACGGTGCGAAGAGCGCCACGAGCACGGGGGCCAGGTAATGGGACAAAACCGCTGGGGCGACCGCACCCTCTGCCAGCGCGCGGAAGTAGAACCACGTGTTGAGCGCATTGCTCACCCCGAGGAGTGCCACCAGGACGAAATCCCTCGCCGTGGGCCTGAGTTCGGGCACTGCCACGGCCCGGTGCGCGCGCTCCCGGAGCGCCAAGGGCAATCCCACGACTCCCGCGACGAGGAGCGCCACCGTGGCGGAAGCCGCGCCGCTTCCCCCACCGCGCACCCAGGCGGGCCAGAACCCCCACAGCACTGCGGCAGCGACGACGCACAAGGACCCGGCACGAAGGTCGTTCATGGGCGCCATGCGAGGCCTTTCCAAGCTACCATCTTTGACGTCACGTCGGCGAGCGCGATAAGCTCGTACGCATGGAGCTAAGATATTGGGCCGCCACCGACGTGGGTCGGCAGCGCGACCACAACGAGGACAACTTCCTCATCGACAAGAAGCTCCAGCTCTTCGTCGTGGCCGACGGCATGGGAGGGCACGCATCGGGGGAGGTCGCCTCTTCCATGGCGGTGCATGAGGTGCGAGACGCGCTCCGGGAACGGCGAAGCGTCGTCGAGGGTTTCGACGCGGGGGATCCCAGCATCAGCGCGCCGCAGGTCCTGCGGGTCCTGGAACAAGCGGTGCAGCAGGCGTGCAGCGCGATCAACCGACGGGCCCAAAGCGAACCAGAGAAGCGAGGCATGGGAACGACCTGCTCGCTGTTGCTCCTTGCGGGGCCGCCGGGAAAACTGCGGGGGTTCATCGCGCACGTCGGGGACTCTCGGGCGTATCTCCTCCGCAAGGGGCACGTGCACCAGCTCACCGAGGATCACTCCCTCATGAACGAGCTGATCCGAAGGGGGAAGATCAAGCGGGAGGACATCGAGAGCTCCCCCTATAGCCAGTACAAGAACGCGGTCACCCGCGCCGTCGGCGTCTACGAGTCCGTCGAGGTAGACACCTTCGATTTCGACGCCCTCCCGGGCGATAGCTATCTTCTCTGCTCGGACGGTCTATACCCCTATTTCAGCGAAGAGGAGTTCGGCGAGTTCCTCGGCGACGAAGACGTCAACGAAATTCCCAAGCGCCTCATCGACAAGGCCAACGAAGGCGGAGGCCACGACAACATCACTGCGATCTGCGTGCGCCTGGCCGACACCGAGGCAGCCGCCGAAGGTCATGCCGAGGACGTGGCGCTAAAGCTCGAGGTCCTCAAGGGGATGCCGCTGTTCAAGCACCTCTCCTACATGGAGCTCGTGCGGGTCATGAACATCACGAGCGCGTTGGAAGTTTCGGCTGGCGAGCGCATCTTCCGCGAGGGCGAGGCAGGCGAACAGATGTTCGTGATCCTCAAGGGCAAGGTTCGACTCCACAAGGGAGACACCACCATCGCCAGCCTGGGGAAAGGGGCTCATTTCGGCGAGATGGCGCTCGTCGATCGGAGCCCTCGCTCCCTTTGCGCCGAAGCCGAGGAGCCAGGTCGGCTCTTGTCCCTTCGAAGACAGGATTTCTACGAGGTCGTCAGGAAAGAGCCCCAGACCTCGGTCAAGCTTCTATGGAGTTTCGTCCAGGTCCTAGCCGAACGGCTGCGCAAGACAACCGCAGACCTCTCGGGCGCCCGAGCGGCGGTCCTGGCAGAGGACATGTCAGACGAGGTGCTGTTTGACGAGTAACAGGGAGGCCGACGCTCCCGCGGTCGCTGTTAGGGCAGGGGGCTACCTTGCCCGAGGAACTTGCTATATAAGATAGGTTACTTCAGCGGCGGGCAGGTATACCGTGAGATCACAGCTCGTGACATTGTGCTTGGCCTTGGTGGTGGCGGCGTGCGCCAAAGGGAGCGTGTCGAGCGGGTCGCCGGACGGAGGCGAGCCCATCCTCACCGATGGGAGCAGCGATGCCTCTTTGCCCGACGCCGCCCCTGGAGCGCCCGACGCCGCCCCTTTTGTGCCGGATGCCCGGCCTGGGACCCCAGATGCTCGACCTGCCGACGGCGCGGTCCCAGATGCTTCCCTTCCGGTCGATGCACGCACGACCGTGGACGCCGGGCCGGTCGATTCCGGATCGCCCGATTCCTCGTCGGGGACCTGCAATAGCCCTTGCGAGCTCGTCTCGCAGTGTGGCTGTCCTGCAGACCAGGCGTGCGACCTCGACAACTCACAGCTCGCGACCGGCGGGCGTACCTGCCGGGTGATCATCACCCCCGGCACCGAGACGAGCACGTGCAATGGCATCTCCCAGTGCGCGGCAGGATACACGTGCGTCAGCGGCGTCTGCCGCAAGTACTGCGCTGACGACACCAGGTGCACGGGACCCGGCGGCGTGTGCACCCAGCTGACCTACGACTCGACCAATCCCAAGCCCATCCCCGGCGGCAAGGTCTGCTCAGCCAACTGTGATCCACTGACCGGCACGGGTTGTCCCAACGGCTGGGGCTGCAACGTCTATCAGGACGACAACGACCGCTTCTTCACCGAGTGCCGGCCGGCTGGCTCCTCAGGACAGGACGCGGCATGCCTCGACAACGAGGACTGCCAGGCCGGGTTCACCTGCGTGAACATCGATATCCTCACCAGGGCGTGCCTGCGCAACTGCAACGCCATTACTGGCGCTGGCTGCAACGCCTCTGATCCCGTGTGCTACAGCTTCGTCACCCCGGTAAAAGTGGGCAACACCACGTACGGCGTGTGTGACAATTGATCCCTCACAAGATCACCTGCTGAATCTCGGCGCCAATCCCCCGGAGCTTCTCCCGTTCGGCCAGAGCTCCGGCATCCCGCAAGTACTCGAGTGCGCTTTCGAAGGTCGGCCGTGAGATGGCCTCGGCCCGGGAAGTCTCTCCGAGCAGGAGCGCCCGCTCCCCGCTAGCCACCACCTTGGCCACGAGCTCCTTGCCGACGAGCTTTGGATGGGAAATGGCCGTGCGCACCACCAGGCGGTATGCATCCAGGTAGCTGCCCGTGACGCCTGCCAGGACCGGCAGTGCTTGGCTCCCCTCCTCGGTCAACCCGCATCGTTGGGCCTCGCTCTGAACCCATCCCGCAACTTCGAGCTCGGCGAGCACGGTGGAAAAAACCACGTCAAACGAAACGCCCGGTCGGTAGATGAGCTCGTTCTTGAGGAGTCGCGAGGCAGTGAGGGCACGGCTCCGCACCAGGGATTCATCCACCATTTCGCCCCCGCGCTCTCGCAGGGCCACGAGCAACGCGCGGGCCACGATGGACCCGTCTCCGAGCGCATGGATCGCGTTGTTCTTGTAAAACTCGAGCCGCGACCGCCGCTCGTCTGGAACCACCAGGAGTTGCTCATCGCCGTCGCCGCGGAGCTCAAAGTCCCCGTCGGATGCCAGGAGCTCCACCGCGCGAGCCACTGCCCCTGCGAAGTCTTCCTCGAGCGGGGCGGCAAATCGAGCGCCGCTCGCCCGCGCGCGCACGGCCAACCACCGGGCACGACGGTCGACCTCGCGACGGGGCAAGCCGCGGGACGTGGTCGCAAGCACTGACGAGGCGACCAGGGCACTCGGAGTCACGGCGCTAGCCTGGGCTATTGCGTGGAGCACCCGGTGCCCGAGACGCCGCACGGCTTGCTTGCGGGCATCTTCCGAAGCACCAGGCGGCGCACCTGCAGCGGCGAGCGCCTCTTGGAGAGGGAAAGGCTCGCCGAGCTTCAGGTCAATCCGACCATAACGCGAGCGCAGGACACGTCTCGCCCGAAGGAGCGCCCCCAGGTCTTCCTTGCGTTTCTCTCCTCCTGCCAGCTCATGGGCGTAGCTCCCCTCCTCCACGACTTTTTCGTACGTGATCGCCACGGGAACGACCTGGGCCGCCGCCGCATCGCCGTCAATCGCCGCGTCCGCGACGATGCGCAGGAGCCCGAGCTTGGGAGAAAGAAGCTTGCCCGTGCGGCTGCGTCCACCCTCGATGAAGAACTCCAGGTTGAAGCGTTCCTTGAGGAGACGACGCACGTACGCGGCGAACACGGCAGAATAAAGAGCATCCCCCCTAAACGAGCGGCGCAAGAAGAACGCGGCGCAGCGGCGAAAAATGGATCCGAGCGGGAAGAAGGAGAGGTTCTTTCCCGCCGCGACATGTGGGGGAGCGAGCCCCCGCTCGTAGAACACGAACGACAACACCAGGTAGTCCACGTGGCTGCGGTGGCTCGGCAAGAGGATGAGGGGGCCTTGCTTGGCTGCTTCCTTGACGCGGGTCAAGCTCTCCTCGCACAGGTCTATCCCTTCATAGATGCGCCTGAACACGTACGAGAGCACCCAGTGCGAAAACGCGAAGCCCCACGGGGTCGGCGCCGCCGCAATCTCACGGATGATGCGCTCTGCCTGGGGGTACATGGTCTCGGGGCGGAGCCCTTTCTTGGCCGCGATCTCGTCAATCGTGGCCTTGAGGCGGCGGGAGCGCAGCACGTCGGTGCGAATGCGTCGCGCGCTCTTTGCGACGGGTCCCAGGACGACCCTACGCTCGCGTTCGATGGCGCCCGACACCTCGAAACGGAGCGTGCGGGCAAGCGAGTCGTCGGAACGCCCCGAGTGTGCCTGGAGGAACGCGTCGAGATCCATGGGCTCCGCGACCTTGACGACCGACCCCCGATGATGCCAAACGAAGCGGATAAACTCCCGCAGTCGGCCCGGTCGCTCGGGTTCGCCGAAAATCGCATCGATAGCGCCGCCGCCGGCGGGACGCACGCCAGAGGCTCCCCAGAGGAGCGTCATGGGGACAAGCTGGACGTACTTGCCATGGACGGACAATTGGCGCTGGACCTCGATCAGCTTCTCGAAAAAACGCCCCCGAACCCGCGCGGCCGCCCGTGCATCCCCCTCGGCAATTCGGCGGCTGGGACGCAGGAACAAGAGCGCCGCGTCCCCGCAAAGGAGCCTGCGCGCCATGGCGTCCTCTTCGGACTCGAGCCGCGCCCCGCGGGCGAGGCGCCATAGCCTGAGCAAGAGACCAACCGCTATCCAAATAGGCCAGAGAAGAACGGTCCTCACCCCACCATTGGCGAAACGAGCCAGCGGCAGGCCGTTACGGGAGAGCGCGTAATTGAAATAGAGGTACTCCAGATAGGACACCGTGCGGAGCACGTACACGACGGGCCCGCGCGAAGCGGCATGACGAATCCGTGCGGCGTCTTCCTCCCCAAAATGAATGGCCCCAAACAGCTTCCGGAAGAGGAACTTGAGGACTACCCCCGGGCGGTCCACCATTTGTCGGAGGTCAATCGCCCCCCGCGACGAGGCACCGCTCGAAAACGGCGACGGTGAGTTCTGAGCCGAACCTGGCATCGGCGGGCATGGTAGCAGACCCATTAGCGGCGCGCTGCGCTCGCGGGACCGCCGAGCTCATGACGCGAGATGCGAGCCGGGTGGGCAAAGAGCCTACGGGAGTAAGCCACGATACCCGCAACGGAGTGCTTGATTCCTTCAAATCGAGCGTCATAGGATTGACACGCCCATGCCGACCCGCGCGCAACTGGGCGCGTCCTACCTGTCACCGGTTTTGGCAGGGCGGAGCAGAGGCGCCCACGTCGAGGGCACAGGGCGAAAGGAGTACCCAATGAATCTTCTCGGTCGTGCCTCCTTATCCTGGCTTGTGGTCTCGCTCGCTGCCTCGGTGAGCACCGGATGTGGAGGAAGCTCCATCACCAATATCGACTCGGTGGACGGCGGAAAGCCGGCGACGGTGGACGGCGGCACGTCGGATCCAGACGGGTCCACGACTCCAGATGGCAGCAAGGCGGGCGTGGACGGCGGTGGGGCGAGCGCGGCGGACGCTGGGATTCCATGGCACTTCAACGACGCAGGACAGCCGCTCTGTAGCGACAAGACAACCGGAGGCATGGTGGTATGTCAATGTGCCGACGGAAAGGACAATGAGGCCTCGCCTGACGGGAAGATCGATGCCCTGGACCCGGAGTGCGCGGGCCCATACGACCACGACGAATCCACGTTCTCGACCGGGATCCCAGGCGACAACTCGGACCCCTGGGTGCAGGACTGCTTCTTTGACGGCGACTCTGGTGGAGGCAATGACGGCTGCCGCTGGGACATCCGATGCAAGGACTACACGCCGCCGTACGAAGGGGAGCATTGCAAGAACAACCTGACGAACGGATGCGACTACTGCCGCAGCCTGACGCCCAACGGCTGTGACTGCTTCGGCTGCTGTGACATCTGGGTCGACGGCACGGCCTACCGCGTCCGCATCGTGGATACGTGTACCGCCGACAAGATCCAAGACACGACCGCTTGCCCGCGATGCCAGTTCGTGGATTCGTGTTCGAACCCGTGCGATCCCTGCGTTGAGACCTGTATTGGGGAAACGCCCGATCCCTCGACAAACCCCGACTGCCAGAGCCGACCCGACGGAGGCACGATTAGCAAGTGCCCTGAGGGCGTTCAGGAATGCAGCGCCGAGGGGAATTGCCCGGGTGGCTACTCGTGCGTCACGGGTTGCTGCCAGAGAATCATCATCGACTGAGCGCCTAACACCCGCCCTGGGTAGCCCCTGTAGGGCAAAGGGGACATTGACTCGGGCATGGTCCTTGCCCTCAAAGCCTCGCTAACCGCTTGGGGAGAGCTGAAATGCGTGAAGTAATGCGGTCCGCGGCGTGGCATGCGAGCGTCCGCCTGGGGTGGGCACTCCTCATCCTGGGACTTTCGTCCCTGTCTTCATGCAACTGCGGGAATGGAGGGGGAGAGCTCGCGATTCCGTGCGCAAGCGACTCGGAATGTCCCGCCCCAATGATCTGCGACGAGGGCAAGGGAGAATGCACGACCCCACGTGGGGATGGGGGCCTAGGCCCCACCACTTGCTCCCCCCCCTCCCTCGGGTGCGCCTGCAAGAGCAACTCGCGCCCCATCGCGTGCCGCGCTGAAGGTGAGGACCCGAACGTGCTGGCGGACTGCTTGGTGGGCGAGTCCATCTGCCAGAATGGTACCTACGGCGAATGCAAGGTCACGGCTAATCCCAGGTGTGAGTCGGTTGGCGTGGATCCAGGGTCGTTCAAGCCGACACCCGAGAACTCCGACCAGGTCAAGGTGGGCCCGGAAGGCGAGCTCATCCTGGATCCGGGCAAGGAGCAGGTCGTGTTCGGTTACTTGTGGGTGGCGAACAGCGCCGAGAACACGGTCTCCAAGGTGGATGTCGAGACGGGGCGTGAAGTAGCACGCTACGCGTCCGTGCGGGATACGACGGCTCTCGGGGTTCCGGCGGTGCCGATCGGGGGGTACCCCGGTGGACCGACCAATGAGACGTGCGGCAACTGCCCGTCACGGACAGCCATTGATCGCAACGGGGACGCGTTCGTGGCCAATCGTGCCTTCGGCATGCAGGCGACGGTGACGAAGTACGCCAACGACACCAAGAACTGCATCGATGTGAACCGAAACAACCAGACCGAGACCTCACGCGACGCCAACAACGACGGGCGCATCGACATCGATGACCCGAGCGAGTTCTTCGGCGAGGCAGACGAGTGCATCCTGTGGACCAAGCCGGTCGGGAGGCCGGGGGGGATCGCGCGAGCGCTGGCCATCGACGCTGGCGGCCCCGAGGGAGAGGACGGCAATGTCTGGGTTGGCTTGTATCGCGAGCATCGCATGGTGCTCATCAGCGGCGAGACTGGCGAGCCCGTCTTAAGTGGAGCCGGGCAACCCATCTCGGTATCGCTCGTGGACGGCATCGGGCGCCTCGCGCCCTACGGGGCGGCGGTCGACGGCGGCGGCAATGTTTGGGTCACCGGCCTTGACGACGGAGAACTTACATACCTCGCCCGAATCCACGCGCTCACGGCGCAGCTGGTCGAGTTCCACGCCATCCCCGACGACAAGGATAGTTGCTCGCTGGGCTACGGCATATCGATTGATGTGAGCGGACGCATCTGGCTCGGCGGTTGGCAGTGCAAGGACGTCAAGGGGTTCGATCCGGCCTCCAAGTCGTGGTACCGGGTCGACCGCAACAACGAATCATCGACTCGGGGCGTGGCGGTGGACTTGGCCGGCAACGTGTGGGTCGCCTACACCAACCGGCGAGTCGGCAAGTACAAGATCGCTGACGTCATTGACAAGGGCGACGGTGCAATCGGCACCATGTATGACCTGCCACCTCTCCAAGCACCGACGTCGCCGGTGGTGCAAGGGAGCGTGAACGTGACCATCGGAGTTGGCATTGATCGTAACGGCGCCTGCTGGGCCGTTTCGAGAAACGACAGCCTCGAGGCCGGGGCCGCCACCCGGATCAAGCCCGACGGCACGATGGAAAGCTTCCCCGTGGGCCGCGGTCCCTACACGTACTCGGACTTCACCGGTTTTGGCCTATCGACAGTGGTTCGACCCAACGGCTACTTCCGCGGCATCATCGGAGGCTGCTCGAAGCCCGACGCGAAGTCCAAGTGGCGAACCCTCACTTGGAGCGAGACGGAACCGCAGGGGACAAAGGTCAAGCTGCGCGTGCGCGTGGCTGACTCCATCGCTGCCCTCGCTTCAGCAAGGTGGTACGGCCCCTGGGACGACTCGCCGGTCGATCTCGCGGCAGCCGGCGTCCCAGACGCCAAGTTCATGCAAGTCGAAGTGCAGTTCTCGACGACCGACGGGAAGATCTCTCCGAGCTTTTCTGGGTTCAACGTCAAGTTCTCCTGCCCCGGCAACGGCGTCGAATAGACGGTCATCACTGCACCCGCGAGGCGGGACCTGCTCCGTTGTCCGCGACTTTCTTCCCAGGGGACAGGGCGAGAAGCCGTGCGATGTCCCTCCGCGACTTGACCCCGCGACAGTCGCCCCCCGGCGGTGAGCCGCTTCTGGCTGCTTCGGCGAAACAGGTGACGCGGAGCCAGTAGCGACCGGCCCAGCCGCGCTTCGCGTACCTGACGCCGCTGTTGTAGCTGTTAATGCGACAGCGGGTGAGGTCGTGGCGCGCGTTCTTGGTGCAGCGCTGCTGGTTTTCGCGCAGCTCGCGGGCGCCCTCGGCGAAGGCGAGCCAGATGTCGCGGCGGAGCTGGCCGCAGCGATACCTCGAGTACTTCACGCGTGTCTGCACGATGCCGCAGTCCAAGCCGTCAGAGCCCACGAGGTCCGGACGGAAATCTGTTTCGTTGCGGGCTATGGCGACGAGCTCCCAGGGGTCGACGCTCTCTTGCTCAGCGTAGAAGGCTGCGGCAGTTGCCCAAGCGACGGCCTCGGGGAGCTCCACGGGCGTGCCTGGCGCCTGGATAGCCAGGATTCCATGGGCGAGCCGCAAGACGAGCGCGAGAAAACCGTCCATGTGCATGCCGTTCATCACCTCCGCGCGACGTGCTGGTCGGAGTTCAAGCCTCGTGCCCGGATGGGCCTGAGAAATGCCCGGCAACTCCCGGGATACCTTCGTGGGCAATGTGAAGCGGATGCACGCGACGGGTGGAGGAATGTGCGGGAAATCGTCGTGCAGGGAATTCACGTGGATTGGGGATGGCGCTCCGAGAGCACTGGTTTTCGTGTCACGCGATGGCCTTGGTCACGAGGCTGGCCTCAGCGCGGGCAATGATGTCCTCGTAGTACTCGTGCGTCGCGTCGAGGTCCGTCTGGTTGAGAAACGCGGAGTACGCCATGTAGGCGGTGAGGAACGGGAGGTCCCTTGCCCAGTCGGGGAGATAGCGCGGTTCAGCCAAAACCCCTTCGCGACGAAGCTGGGCAAAGATCGGGATGTCCGAGAGGTCCAACTTGCCGACGAAGAGCGTTTGAACGTACTCGAGCTTCCCGCTGGTGATGGCCACGCGCAAGAAATTGGACACGCGGATGAGCCCGTCGAGATAGACCACGTCCTTGGTAAACGGCGCCCCTCCTTCGACGAGTCCACCGCGGCAGACCCGACGGGCGCACTCGAAGGCCTGGGTCGGGGCGTGTCCGTGCTCGAGGAAATAGCGGTACAGCTCGAGAAAGGACGCTCCGTCCTCGGCCATCTTGATGGCGAGGATCCGGTCGGTCAGGCGACGAAGCCGCTCGAGGTCCATGGTTTGGGAAATGAACTCGCTGAAGATGGCCAAGCCTTCCTGGGTGCGCGTGGTGCGGGGTGCTCCAGTTCCCAAGATCGAAAAGAGCGGTTGGCTACGGCCGTTGAGCGTCGTGGCGACGTGAACATACCCCTCGTGGTGCGCCAGTTGCTCCACGTCTCGTCGTGAGAACCCAGACGCGCGGTTGATCTTCACCACGTCGGCGCCAGCGACCGCGTTGGCCGAAAGTGAGTCAACGACCTCCACTCGGATGGGGTGGTGAACGAAGAACCGATCGAACCGCCGCTGGAGCTCCTCGGCTACCTCGAGAGCGGTGAGCTCGGGCTTGTCCTCCACCAAGCCCAGCCCCTGCCCGGCGTAGTGGTCGATGACCCGATCGAAGTGCTCGGCAAGCGCCAGGTTTGTCGTCTTGCCGTCACATGAGACGGACTGCGGGCGCCCGTACAGCTCACACGAGAGCGCCCAGAAGCGGCGGGTTCCGACGGATGCGAGCAACTGCGCGGCGATCTCGTAGCTCTCACAGGTGTCGCGCAAGAGCCGCTCGATGTCGTTGTCGCCGCTTATGCGGGCCGTGATTTCCCGGAGCCGCCTGACGGTGGCGGCCACGTCGAAGCGGGGGCCCTCGTAGGTAGCGCGAGGGAGCTCCCGGGCACCCCGCGCGAAGAAGTCCTCTCTTACCTCGGGCGGCCAAGCGAGCGCCCTGAGCACGCGAATGGGTTTCTGTACCTCGCTGAGCTCACGCGAGACCTCGCTCAGGCGCTCGATAAAGGCGGCCGGGAGGGGCATGGCCCCTCGATCGTTAGACGACGGTGCGTCTCAGTCAAGATTGTGAGCGGGCGCTGGGCGCTGGGCGCTACCCTGGCCCAACCGTGGTCCCGTCGATGCTCACGCGTGCGGCCGGCGGGATCGAATGGGTGACCCAGCAGTTGCCACCGATCACCGCGCCACGACCAATCACGGTGTCGCCGCCGAGAATCGTGGCGTTCGCGTAGATGATCACGTCGTCCTCGATCGTCGGATGGCGCTTCCTGGACACGCACTCCCGTGCCTTCCCCTTGGGGAGCGACAATGCACCCAGAGTGACACCTTGGTAAATACGCACCCGATCTCCGATCACCGTCGTCTCGCCGATGACGATCCCCGTGCCGTGGTCGATGAAGAAGGACGGACCGATGGCGGCTCCTGGGTGGATGTCGATGCCGGTCTTCTCGTGGGCGAGCTCGGTGATCATGCGTGGAATGATGCTCGAGCCCTCGCAAAGGAGCCGGTTGGCCACGCGGTAGCTCGAGATCGCGTAGAGCCCGGGGTAGCAGAAGATGACCTCATCCGTGCCCTTCGCGGCAGGATCTCCTTCGTACGCCGCATCGACGTCACTGGCCAAAGTGGCGCGGATGTCGGGGAGGGCCTCCAGAAAACGTGTCGTCACCCCGTCGGCAAGCTCGGCGCACTGCGAGCAGTCGTGGTCCCTGCGCCCCTTGATGAGCTGGCAGCGATGGTGGAGACCGCGGTAGACCTGCCTTCCCAGCCGGCGCGCCAGATCGCCCATGCGCTCGCGAACGTGGGCGCGTACCTCGTCCTCGCTCGCTCCGTCAAGGGCATTGCCGACGAAACCCGGGAAGAGCAATGCTCGGATTTCGTTGAGCGCCCGCTCGACCTCGCTCATCTGGGGTAGCTCATATGCGCCCAGGTGGTGCATGGACCGCGGACCCGCGTCGTAGCTGGACAAAAGCCTGGAGACCAGCTCATCGAGCCGGCCGTCGGCGAGTAGGGGTGGCTTAACCGGCGCTGCAGTGGACATGTCCTGGTCGTATCGCGGGACCTTCCCTCGGTCAATTCCCGAGGAAACAGAGTTTCCATGGAAACAGAGTTCCCCTCTTTCGCCCGGGACGTCTCGCCTATCTCAAGTCACGAGGACGAGAAGCACCTGGTATGCGGCGATGGCGCCGTACACGGGAAGCAGAAGGTAGGCGAGTGCCCACCTCGCCGCCGGAGTCGGCCCGTGAGCGAGAATCCCAATGACCCCACCGCAGGCGAGTAGGTGCTTGCCAATGAAAAACGCAAGCGGCCCCTGGTCAAGGAGGCGAGCCATGACCGGGTTGAGCTCCTCGGCGCCACGGGATACATGCCAGAGGGTCCCGCATGCGTCCACGAGGTTGAGGAGGATGATGCCGATGGCAAGCCAAAGCGAAGGCCCCGGAATCGGGCGCGTGAAGATGGAGCTCGGCCGAGGAAGGGCAACTACCAGCTCAGGAAACGTGGTGACTGCTGGCACGGAGCAGGATCGAGCACGCCCCGTGCCGAAATGCTCAGCCAGTCGAGCGCTTGGTCGGCACAGGTGCCGCGTTGATCTTCGAGATCGTTTCTTCGAGTCGCCCCTCGGGAAGGCTCACGCGAGTGGGCATTCCCCCCCCCAGGTTCAACAGCGACACGAAATCCCAGCCGGAGTCGTACGGCGCAGCGACCGTGAGCATGCCCGAAGCGCGCACGACGGCCACTTGTGCCTTCTTCTGCCCCTCGAGAAGGAGCTCGGTCTTGTCGTAGGGGCCGCGCGACTCGCGCGCGTCCACCAGCGCGATCCTGCCGATCGATCGATAGCGGCCCGCCAGCCTTCGTGTCTCCTGCTCCATGAGCTCGAATTCCGCCGCAGCCTCGGCGATGACAGCGCGATGCTCCTTGTCCCTGAGGCCTCCTACGAGCCATCGCACGATGCGGTGCTTGAGCGCCTCGTCTCGAAACCGGGCCCGTAGGGCGTGATCGATGAGTCGACCCGTGGGGCCAGGCTCGCCCATCCGCGTGTCGACCATGCGTGCGTCCTCGTCGGCAGATGGGTATGGAGCCCGGCCGCCGAGGATCCACTTGGCCGCCGCGTAGAGCCCATCTAGGTCCACGTGCGTCACGATGGTCTCGATCGGACCGATGGCCTGCACGAGCTCGGGAGTGATCATTTCCGGACAGGCTCCATGCTCGGCCTTGGTGGCGAGCACGAACCGCGGATCCGCCGCGTATCGTGCATGGTATTCATGGTCATGGTGGTCCACCCAGGCGGCTAGGCGATCTCCAAGCTTGGCTAGAAACGGTCCAGTGACCGTCTCGAACGGTGTTCCCAGCCCCTCAGCCGCAAAAGCGATGTCGAGGACAACGACCCTTCCCGGAAGCGTGTCGGCATCCGGGAGGGAACGCGGGGTCGTAAACACCGTACGAGCAATCGCCTCTGCCACCCTGAGACTTTAGGACCGATGGATAAGAAGTGCCAGCATGATAGGATATCGAGGATTGCATTCTGTCCTGGTCGTGGAAGATGATCCCCTCGTGGGGGCCGAGCTCGCCGCCGAGCTCGAGATACGAGGGTATGACGTGGACTGGGTTCGTGACGCCCAGTCCGGCGCGCCCGAAGTGCGCCGCGACAAGGCCCCCCGCGTCCTCATCGTCGACTTTTACCTCCCCAAGGGGGACGGGATATCCCTAATCGAGAAATGGAAAGAGCAAGACCGACCGCCATCGGTGATCCTGCTCTCCGGAGCCGACGTCACCGATGAGCTGCAAGAGCGGCTACCTAAGAACCGGCAGCCAGAGCGGGTGTTCACCAAGCCCATCGGCTTGTCAGTTATCGTCGACGCCGTTCGGGAACTCGCACCGCAAGGGCGCCGCGCCCCGGACGGCCAAGGCGATGTGGCCGGCGAGTCACGGCGAACAGGGTTGCTCCCCGAGCTCCTTTGGTACATCGCCAAGGGACACCGCAGCGGCCTCTTGGTCCTCGACGACGTGGAAAATGCGGCCATCGTGCATGTCCGCCACGGCGACCCGGTGTTCGTCGAGTCGGGCTCTCTCGACGAGACCTTGGGCCGCCTGCTCCTACGCGAGGGAGCCCTGTCACAAGGGCAGTATCAAGAGGCGCTCCGGCGCATGACGGACGACTTGGTCCAAAGGGAAGACATCCGATTCGGCGAGATCGTGGTCTCGATGGGCTTCTGCTCGGCGGAAATCGTTTTCGCGACCCTGCGCACCCAGGTGTGCGAGAAGCTCGTCAACCTGTTCCACAGGCGCTCGCAGCTGGCCGAATTTCGCGAAGGAAACGACGAAGTCATGCTCGGAGTCGCATTCCGCGTGGACGCCCTGAAGGTGATCCTCGACGGGATTCGGCGGCACTACGGCCCCGATCAACTCCAGCCCGTCGTCACGCCACGCGAGCGGCGGTACGCGGCGCTGGCCCAATCGTTCTCTGAGATCCGCCCCCGAATGCCGTTCACGACGCTGGAAGAGCGATTCCTCGTGAAGCTCCGGGGAGACAAGGTCATTCGCGACATCCTGGACCAATGCGGCTTGGAGCGCACCCACGCCATGCAGGTGCTCTATGCCCTACACGTCGTCGAAGCGCTGGAGCTGTCGTCTGAGCCGATCCCAAGGACGCCGCGGAATTGTCGTCCCAAGCGAGCAAGGCGAGCGACACCGACCCCAACGCCTCCGGCATCCGTCTCGAAAGAACCGGCAGAGGAGGTCCTTGCGAGGCACCTGAAGGTGTCCGGGCGCTCCCACTATGAGATCCTCGACGTCCCCAAGGACGCTAGCGCCGTGGACATCGAGCAAGCGTTTCGCCGGCTGAGTGAGAAGTACTCCCCCGACCGTCTTGCGGACACGCCCCTGGGAGAGGCGCATGAGCGCGCCACCGAGCTATGGGCGCAGATCGTGCTCGCGCACGAGACGCTGAGGGACCCACCCAAGAGGGAGCGGTACGATCGCTCTCAGCGCATCACGGTAGGGCACTCGCCCCAAGAGAAGCGGCGTCGGCGAGAGGAGTTCCTCGCAGAAGCGGCGTTCCAACGTGGGTTGGCGGAGCTCGCCGCCGACCGGGTTTTGCATGCGGTCCTCGAGCTGGCCAACGCCCGGGCTCTCGCCCCGCACGAGCCGGAATACGCCTGCTATGAGATTTGGGCTCGCTGCCTCCAAGCGATAGAGACGGGTGCCGACATGCGGGCCACGGCTCAAGAGGCGCGCGCCCGCATGGAAGCCGCGCTCGTGGACAAGCGGCCCCGCCCGCGGGCGCTCTACGCCATCGCCCTTTCGTGCCAGGTACTGGAGGACCACGAAGCGGCCCGAGAGCACCTGCGCGCCGCATTGTCGTTTGACCCGGACTTCGCCGAAGCGAGGAACCTCCTCAAATCTCTCGGCAACCCCTTCAGCCGGAGCAGGGCCGATTTCCGGGACGACAGCAGCGGTTGGTAGTTTTTGCGTCGCGGCCAAGGCCGTTCATAATCTGCTTACTAGAATGGCGCACGGCGCAAGGCTGCTTCTCGGTACCCTCATTCTCTTGCTCCCGGCTAGGGCTTGGTCGGGTGCGGACGCCTCGGAGGAGTTCACGGGTGGATTCCGCATGGAAGGGGACCCCAAGGTCGAAACAGTTTTCGGCGACCCGGCCGAGTTCAAGAAACACGTGGACCGGTTCTTCGTGCTTCACGGCGAAATGCAACGGGCCCGCGACGACTTCTCCCGCAACGTGCAGGCCGTCTTGTCGTCGCTCGCCGCCTTCCGCGCCGCAGGCGGGCAGAAGTGCCCGCTCGATGCCCTGGCGCTGTCCTACTCGCGCGCGTTCCGCCTCGGGCAGGTTTACCACAAGCTGGGGAAGGAGCTCGAGGGACACCACGTGTCGATCAAGGAGCTGGACGTCCTTGGAGAAACCAAGGGGCTCACCCCCGACTACCGTTGGAAGGTCGCGCGTGCCCTCAAGAGCTATTCACACGTGCTGGTGGATTTCCGCGAAATGCGCTTGGCGTTCCAGGACCAGCTCGCCAGCGAGATCGCGTTCCAGGGGTGCGATCCGCTGCAGCTGATCGCGAAAGGGGAAGAGCTCGAGAAATCGGGTGCTCCGTCGACAACAACAGCCGTCACGGACGACAAGCGCCTTGCGACGGGCAAGTCGGGGAAGCAGGGCGGCAAGGGGCGTGAGGGGAAGAAACCCGACCTAGCGCCGCCGATTCCATCGACGACCGCGACCTTCTTCGTCGACAATTCGTCTTGCCCGAGCTCGGTGCGGGTGTACCTGGACGGTACGCTGCTCGGCGAGGTCGCCTCGATGTCCAAGGCAGCGTTCCAAACCCTCACGGCTCGCCATGATCTCTGCCTGATCGCGTCGACCTCCCAGCAGCAGTGCGGCGTGCCCGGGACCGTGCGCAAGACGTACATCCATGACGGTTGGTCGATTACGCTCAGGTGCGATTGAGCTAGGCGCGGCGAACCCACGCTACTCGACCTGGATCTCCCCTTCTCGTGCCCTGCGCCGCAGCTCGTCTATCAGCCGCAGGTTGTGCAGGGCCCGCTCGTGCTTGGGATCGGATCGCACGCACTCATGGAAAGCCTTCTCCGCCTCCTCCACGCGCCCCAGCCTTAGAAGGACAACTCCCATTGCAAACCGGATCTCGACATCGGTCGGGTCCAGCTCCGTGGCGAGCACGAGCTCCTCGAGTGCGCGATCTCTTTTTTGCGCAAGGGACAGGGCGAGCCCGTAGTTGTAATGAACGCGCGGGCTTGACGGGCGCTTGGCGGCCGCGCGGGAAAGATACCAAAGCGCCTGCTGATGATCCTTGCGTCGATAGTGAATCGCGCCGAGGTTGTTGTAGGTCTCGCCGAGGTAGCGCGCGAACCGC